>NZ_JBSTYQ010000007.1:0-238008 GCF_054052385.1 Aeromonas sp. 25-AL00135
AAATGCTCGATGACGGATGGGTATGACTGTTATCAGAATGCGTTGGCGGAGCGGGTGAACGGGATTTTGAAAGGAGAGTTATTGTTGCAAAACCCGCAGGATTTGACGAAAGCGCGGGAGATGGTGCGTGAAGCAGTAGATATTTACAACGAGGAGCGGCCGCATCATGCGTTGAAATACAGAACCCCCGATGTGGTACATCGGGGGTTCTGAGAAGAGAAATGCTAGTTGAAAATGTGTAAACCTATTTCAGGACTAGACATACTGCGTTGAGCAGCAGATTGGCTGAACGCTGGTGATTGCCAATAAAAGAGGGGGAGCCTGATGCTCCCCCTCTTGCTATCTGTGCCGATGCGGGTGTTCAGCCCACTCCACCGGACGAGCGAACTTAGCCCTGAGCCTTGTCGGTCAGCTCTACTTTCTTGACGGTTTCGCCTTCGAACTTGATGACCACGTTTTTCTTGGCGGCGTCGGTATCTTTCAGCAGGGTTGTGGTTGTCTCTGCCAGCAGCGGAGAAGCCTTCTTCAGGGCATCCAGATCATAGGTCCACACTTCCAGACCGGATTCAGTCTTGGTGGTGGCAGGAGCGCCCAGCTTCTCTTTGACTGCCTGCTTGTTGGAGCCGCCTTCCTTGATATCCAGTGCCTTCTTGATGGCTTCGTTGGATGCGCTGTCCATGGCACCGGATACGGCAGTGCTGGCCGCATCCTTGACGCTGCTGGTGACGCTGTCGGTCAGCGAATCCATCAGGCCGGCATTGGCAAACAGGGGCAGGGTGGTGAGGGCAACCAGCAAACTCTTTTTCATTTTCTACAGCTTCCATGGGTTCAATGAGGCGGCTATGAAATCAGCAAAGATATTGGGCGTCAAGTGAGGCATGCAATTAACATTTCTGTTAACTGGATCTCATTTCTCACCAGTTGCAAATAGTTTTGGTATCTCCCGCACCAGCCAGCTTTTGGCCTTGCCCATGGTGTCTCGCCGCCAGGCCAGCACCACCTGCAGCTGATGGCGATATTCGGGGCTGATCACCTTGAGCCGTCCGGCCCGGATGTCCTCCTCAATCCAGCTCTGTGGCATGGTGCCGACGCCGATCCCTGCCAGCAGGGCATCACGTTTCTCCGTCATGGTGCTGACGGTGAGGCGCGGCTGCTTGTCCAGCAGGCGGTAGGTGAGTACCGGTTTGCGTAGGGCTGTGTCGGCCACCGCGATGGCGCGGTAGCGGCGCAGGGTCTCGTCGGCCAAGGGTTCGGGCTCCTGATGCAGCGGATGATCGGGATGGGCGACGTAGAGCATCACCTCCTCTTTCAGCACCTGATGCTTGATGCCGGTCATCATGATGTCCGGGTTGATGGAGGAGATCAGCAGGTCGGCGCGGCCATCTTCCAGACACTCCCAGCTACCCGCCAGCACCTCGGCCCGCAGCCGCAGTCGGGTATTGGTCTGCTCGGCCAGCTTCTCCACCAAGGGGTAGAGGGCCTGCACCGGGACCAGTGCATCGACGGCGACTGTGATGTCGGTCTCCCAGCCACGGGCCAATGCCCGGGTCTCGCCTACCAGATGCTCGGCTGCCTCCAGCAGCACCCGGCCGCGCTCCAGCAGCATGCGCCCCGCCGGGGTGAACTTGGTGCGGTGGCCACTGCGGTCAAACAGCATGGCATCCAGTTCGTCTTCCAGCTTCTGCACCGTGTAGCTCAATGCCGATGGCACCTTGCCCAGCTCGTCGGCCGCCGCCGCAAAGCTGCCGCGGCGGTCGATGGCGTCCAGCACCCGGATTGCCTCCAGGGTCAGCGCCCGTTCCTTGTTCGATTCCTTGGCCATTCCTCACCTTCAATTTTTTTGAATATGTTTGCCAGTTTATCTCGCTAACAAGTTAGGTCATGTCACTTTAATATTCAATCAACGCTTAGGCAGGAACGTCGAGCGGCCAAATATGCGGGTAGTTCCGCACTGTGACACACCAAATCGGTCTGTCTGATGTCGGTGAAAGAACAACACACTATTTGAATAACCTCTTGCATGGATGCATTGATTCTGGCCGAAAAGGCCTTGGCAATGACATATAAAACAAGAGAGTGAATGAACATGAAAAACGTAATCAAGATGCTGGCCGTTGCAGGCCTGATGACCACTGGTTTCGCCCAAGCTTCCGTACCGGCTGACTTCAATGCCATGCCCGGCGTGCTGTTTGTGAACTGGAACGCCACTGCCGCAATGGATGGCAAAGCCAATCCGATGCTGGAAGTGCGTGACGAGTCTGGCGATCTGCTGGCATCAGTCCACGCCAATCTGACAGGCACCCAGCAGGTGCGGATCCCGAGCCGTACCCAGGGCAACCTGACCGTCAGCCTGGCTGACCAGAGCAGCGAATACCGTATTCCGTTCGGCATCGGTGGTGGCAACCCCCGCTAAGTCGAACCCCGGATAGATGAGGAGCAGACCATGATGCAATTGAGAGCCGCAGAAGCGCGGGGCAAGGCCAACTTTGGCTGGCTGGACGCGCGCCACAGTTTCTCCTTCGGTCACTACTATGACCCGGAGTGGATGGGACACTCGGTGCTGCGGGTGATCAATCAGGATCTGGTTGCGCCGGGTGGCGGATTCGCCACCCACCCTCACGCCAATATGGAGATCCTCACTTGCGTGCTGCAAGGCACCATAGAGCACAAGGACAGCCTCGGCCATGCCGAGCAGATCCCGGCAGGGGATTTCCAGCTGATGAGCGCAGGCAGCGGGATCCGCCACAGCGAGTACAACCCCTCGCAGACGGATCCTCTCTCCCTGTTGCAGATCTGGATCGAGCCGAACGAGTTCGGCACGCCACCCGGGTATCAGCAGAAGAAGATCGAGTCTAGACCGGGCATGACGCTGGTGGCGTCACCGGATGGCGAGGATGGATCGCTGCGGATCCGCCAACAGGCCCGCGTATGGCGGCTGGAACTGGCCCCGGGCGAGACGCTCGAATGGGCACTGGCTGGCCGACACGGTTACCTGCAGATGATTTCAGGGGAGTTGACCGCCAACGGTCTGGCTGCCCGACCCGGCGACGGGGTACTCAGTCGTGATGAATACCGGTGGGAGCTGGTTGCGACCAGTGCCAGCCAAGCTCTGTTATTTGACCTACCCTGAAGCAGTCAGCGGTGATGTGACACAAACGAGGAATATGAAATGGACAAGATGAAAGATGTAGCGCTGCTGGCGGGTCGTGTACTGCTGGCGCTGATGTTCGTTATGGCGGGCTGGAGCAAGATCGGCGGGTATGCCGGTACTCAGGGCTATATGGAAGCGATGGGCGTACCGGGTTTTATGTTGCCGCTGGTAATCCTGCTTGAGCTGGGTGGTGGCCTTGCCGTCGTGCTGGGTCTCTTTACCCGCAGCCTCTCCGTGCTGCTGGCCGGTTTCACCCTGATGGCTGCCTTTATTTTCCACTATCAGCCTGCCGAACAGATGCAGATGCTGATGTTTATGAAGAACGTCTCAGTGGCCGGTGGTTTCCTGGCGCTGGCGGCGGCCGGAGCAGGGGCTTTCAGTCTGGATGCCCGTCTCGGCAAAAACTGGTAACAGCCACTCAGTTTGAGTTTTCCAAGCCTTTTGGCCGGTGCAACTGCACCGGCTTTTTTCTGTCTGTGAGATAGTACTGCACAAATCTGCGGCCCCCCTCATGGTTCAGCGGTTTGCCCGTCTGCTGGCCACAAGAGCCTTTTGCATCTTCCCCCTCGATCCCCGACAATTCCCTCTCTTGTGAAGTGACGGAAATGGCTCGCCTTTTCCCTCGCCCTCTCTCATCCACAGGCGGGAATTGCTCATGTTTACCCTCTACCACTCCAATCAGCTGGATCTGCTCAAAGAGCTGCTGGTGAGCCGCATCCGGCAGGCCCCTCTCTCTCACCCCTTCGATCGGGAGCAGATCCTGGTGCAGAGCCCGGGCATGGCCCAGTGGCTCAAGCTGGAGCTGGCCAAGGCCTTCGGCATCGCCGCCAATATCGACTTTCCGCTGCCCGCCAGCTTTATCTGGGAGATGTTCACCCGGGTGCTGGCAGATGTGCCGCGTCAGAGCCCCTACAACAAGGGATCCATGAGCTGGCAGCTGATGACCATTCTGCCTGCCTTGCTGGATCGTCCTGTTTTTACCCCGCTCGCCGCCTATCTGGGCGGGGGAGATGAGGAGGATCCTGCCAGGGATCCCGAGCAGGTGCGGTTGTGGCAGCTCTGCCAGAAGGTGGCGGATCTCTTTGACCAGTATCTGGTCTACCGGCCGGACTGGATCGCCTGTTGGGAAGAGGGGGAAGGATTGAGTCAGGAGCTGGCCGGGGTGAGCGGTCAGGATTGGCAGCCGGAGCTGTGGCGCGAGCTGGTGGCCCGCACGTTGGCGCTCTCTCCGAGCGGTTACCACCGCGCCAACCTCTACGAGGAGTTTATCCACGAGCTGGAGCGTACCGCCGATCTGTCGGGCAAGCTGCCGCAGCGGGTCTTTGTGTTCGGCATCTCGGCGCTGCCGCCGCGCTATGTGGAGGCGCTGTTGGCCCTCGGCAGCCGGCCGGAGGTAGAGGTGCACCTGTTCGTTACCAACCCCTGCCGCTACTACTGGGGGGATCTGCTGGATCGCAAGACGTTGGCGCGCCTCGAAAACAAGCTCAAACCCGGTACCGATATCGAGACGTTGCAGGGCCCCGCCAACCCGCTGCTCGCCTCCATGGGCAAGCTGGGGCGCGACTACCTGCACCAGCTGATGGAGCTGGAGGTGCCGCAAATCGAGGCTTTCGTCGATATCGACGAAGTGGATGGCAAGGGCAATGTCAGCCTGCTGCGCGCCATCCAGAAGGATGTGCTGGAGCTGGCCGAGCGAGGCGCCGGTCAGTTCGATCTCGACAGCAGCCATCACAAGAGCCCCATCGATCCGGCGGATGGATCCTTGCAGATCCACGCCTGCCACGGCCCGATGCGGGAACTTGAAGTGCTGCACGACCGGCTGCTGGCGCTGTTCGAGCAGGACCCGACCCTCACCCCGAAAGATGTGGTGGTGATGATGCCGGATGTGAACAGCTACGGCCCCTATATTCAGGCGGTGTTTGGTGCTCGGGGCCAGATCCCGTTTGCGGTCTCGGATCGGGCGGCGAGTCAGGAGAGCCCGCTGCTGCAAAGCTTCCTCGCCCTGCTCAGGCTGCCCAACGCTCGCTTCGGGGCGGGGGAGCTGCTCGCCATTCTCGAGGTGCCCGCCGTGCTGCGCCGCTTCGAGCTGGATGACGACGAGTTCAACCAGCTGCGGGTCTGGGTGCAGGAGACCGGCATCCGCTGGGGGCTGGATGACGGCTACCCCGTCCGCTTCGATCTGCCGCCCATGTCCGGCAACAGCTGGCTGTTCGGCCTGCGCCGCATGCTGCTCGGTTTTGCCATGGGCGACGGTGAACCGGTGGCGGGCATCCTGCCCTACGCCGATATCGAGGGTCAGCAGGGGCTGGCACTTGGCAAGCTTGCCTGGTTTGTCGACTCGCTGGCCGAGTTTTTGCCCCGCCTGCAACAGGCGCAGCCGCTGGCCGATTGGAACGCCTGCCTGCTGGCGCTGCTGGAGCGCTTCTATCTGGCCGACGAGGATGAAGAGCGTCAGCTCCAGCTCATTCGCAGCCAGCTGGCCGAGTGGCAGACCCGGCTTGGCGAAGCCCGCTTCGAGCAGTCCATCACCGCCGATCTGTTGCAGGATTATCTCGGCAGCGTGCTGGGGGAGTCCCGCTCCAGCCAGCGCTTCCTTGCCGGTCAGGTCAACTTCTGCACCCTGATGCCGATGCGCTCCATCCCCTTCAAGCAGGTCTGCCTGCTCGGCATGAACGACGGCGTCTACCCGCGTACCCTGGCCCCCATGGGGTTCGACTTGATGGCGGTGGCGTCGCGGCGCGGGGATCGCTCCCGTCGTGATGATGACCGCTACCTTTTCCTCGAGGCGCTGCTCAGCGCCCAGCAGGGGCTCTATATCAGTTATCAGGGTTTCAGCGCGCAGGACAACAGCGACAAGGTGCCCTCGGTGCTGCTGGCGGAGCTGCTCGACTATGTGCGGCAGGGCTTTGTGCTGGCGGGGGATGAGGATCTCGATGATGAAACCTCCGGCAAGCGGCTGCTCAACCACCTGATGGTGGCGCACCCGCTCACCCCCTACAGCCGCAACTACTTCTATCCGGAGCCGGGTTCACGCCTCTTTACCTATGCCGCCGACTGGTTGCCCGCCCTCAATCCGGTGCGCGGTGCGGCCAACTTCCAAAGCGGCGAGCTGCCTTTACCTCCCGAATGGGGCAAGGAGCAGGGGCTGGAGCTGGCGGAGCTGCTGCGCTTCTATCGCCAGCCCACCAAATATTTCCTCAACCGCCGCCTCAAGGTGTGGTTTGAGTTGAACGAAGCCAACATCGAGGACAGCGAGCCGTTCGAGCTGGATGGCCTGCAACATTATCAGCTGAAAGATCTGCTGCTCGATGCCCATCTGGCAGAGGGGGATAGCCCAGAGCGGAGCGATAGCGTGAGCATACGGCGAGAGCGGTTGCAGCTCACCGGCCTGCTGCCGCAAGGGTGGTTCGGCAGCCTGCTGCTGGACGATCTGGACGCCGAGATGGGCAAGCTGGCGGATCGGCTGCGGCCATGGGTTGCGGCCAATGAGTCAGAAAAACAGGCGGTGGAGATCGATATTTCCCTGACTCAGGGCCAGCTGCAAGGGTGGATCGACACCCAGAAGGGGCGTTTGCTGGTGGTCAAACCCGGCAGCTTCAACGGCAAGGATCTGCTGCTGGGCTGGATCCAGCACCTCTGCCTCTCATTGAGCGGCGCCCCCGGCGACACCCTGTTGTTCGACGCCAAACAGAGTCTGCGTCTGCCTGCTCTTGCTGCCGACGAGGCGCGCCCCAAGCTGGCGGCGCTGGTGGCGTGCTGGGCGCAGGGGATGAAGCGGCCGCTGCCGTTCTTCCCCAACACCGCCTGGGATTGGCTCAAGGCGATCGAGAAGGATCCGGACAAACCGGAGGCGGCCGACAAGGCGGCTCTCACCCGTTTCAACGGCGGCTGGATGATCAATGGGGAGGGGCAAGACGTTTACGTCGCCCGCTGCTTCCCCGAACTCGATGACGAGGTGCTGGGGCAGTTGCAGGCGCTGGCCCGCGAACACCTGACCCCGCTGCTCAAGACCCTGGAGGAGCTGAAATAATGGCTAACCCGCTCAATACCCTGCGTTTTCCCCTCCATGGTGAACGACTGATCGAAGCCTCTGCCGGTACCGGCAAGACCTATACCATCGCCGGTCTCTACCTGCGCCTGCTGCTGGGCCACGGTCCGCTCATCGAAGAGGGTGCCGATGCCGGTCAGCCGAGCGCCCATGAACGGCCGTTGTCAGTGACCGAAATTCTGGTGGTGACCTTTACCGAAGTGGCCACCGCCGAGCTGCGCGGGCGGATCCGCGGTCGCATCCACGAGGCGCGCCTCGCCTTTATGCGCGGCCAGAGCAGTGACACCCTGCTGGCCCAACTGTTGGCCGAGGTGGTGGATCACGAGTTGGCGGCCCGCCGCCTGCTGGCCGCCGAGCGGCAGATGGACGAGGCGGCGGTCTTTACCATCCACGGCTTCTGCCAGCGGATGCTCAAGCAGAACGCCTTCGAGTCTGGCGCCCTCTTTGAAACCGAATTTCTTACCGACGATAGCCAGCTCAGGCTGCAGGCGGTGAGCGACTACTGGCGCGCCGAGTTCTATCCGGTGGATAAAACCCTCGCCAGCGCGGTGCGCGCGCTCTGGCCGAGCCCCGCCGCCCTGCTGCGGGAGATGGGCAGCTGGCTCGACAACAGCGAGCTGGAGATCCACCCCGCGCTGGGGGACGAGACCCTCGCAGCCCGTCATCAGGCGGCTATGGCCCGCATTGAGGCGGTGAAGCGCGAGTGGCTGGTGCAGACGGACGAGATCCGCCGCCAGACCGACGGGCAAGTAAGCCGCTACACCGGCAAGAACTACGAAGGGTGGCTCGCCAAGATAGCCGACTGGGCGCAGGACGAGAGCAGTGGCTACGCCATTCCCAAGGAGCTGGAGCGCTTCGGCCAGACAGTGCTGGAGGAGAACCTCAAGAAGGGGGGCGCCGTGCCTACCCTGCCGCTGTTCAGCCAGATAGACGAGCTTCTGGCCAGCCGCCCCGGCATCCGGGATCTGATCCTGCAACGGGCAGCCAAAGTAGTGCGCAGCCGGATGCAGGCGAGCAAGCGGCAGGCCCATCAGCTCTCGTTCGATGACCTGCTCAAAGATCTCGACGGGGCGCTCGGCTCCAGCCTTGGCGAGCGGCTCTGCGAGCGCATTCGCGCCACCTACCGGGTGGCGATGATCGACGAATTTCAGGATACCGATCCCCAGCAGTACCGCATCTTCCATCGCCTTTACGGCGGCCACACAGACACGGCGCTGCTGATGATCGGCGACCCCAAGCAGGCCATCTACGGCTTTCGCGGCGCCGACATCTTTACCTACATTCAGGCGCGGCGAAATGTGAGCGCCCACTACACCCTCGGGCGCAACTGGCGCTCCAGCAGTGCGCTGGTGGGGGCGGTCAACGGCCTGTTCGAGCGGGCCAAGGATCCCTTTATCTACGAGGCGGATATCCCCTTCCTGCCGGTGGAGGCGCAGGGCAAGAGCAAGGCGCTGCTGCTCGATGGAGTTACCGCGCCCGTGCTCCACTGCTGGCAGCTGACCGGCCAGCCCACCTTCAATCGGGGGGATTACCAGAGCAAGATGGCCCGCGCCACCGCCGCCGAGATCCACCGCCTGTTGACGCTGGCCCGCGAGGGCAAGGCGCAGATCGGTGACAAGGCGGTGAAGGCCGGGGATATCGCCGTGCTGGTGCGCACCGGCGCCGAGGGCAAGCTGGTACAGCAGGAGCTGGCGCGCCTCGCCATCGCCTCCGTCTATCTGTCGAACCGCGAGAGCGTGCTGGAACAGACGGAGGCGCGGGAGATTTTGCTGATTTTGCACGCCTGCCAGAACCCGAGCGAAGAGCGCAGCCTGCGGGCGGCGCTCGCCACCGGGCTGTTTGATCTGGATGCCAAAGCGCTCGATGGGCTGGCCAGCGACGAGCGGGCGTGGGAGAGCGCGGTGCAGGAGTTTATGGAGTACCGCAAGATCTGGCATCGCCGCGGCGTGCTGGCCATGCTGCGGGCCCTGCTGCACCGGCGCAATCTCGCTTCCTCCCTGCTGGCGAGCCCCTATGGCGAGCGGCGGCTGACCAACTTCCTCCATCTCGGCGAGCTGCTGCAACAGGTGAGCAGCGAGCTGGATGGCGAATATGCCCTGTTGCGCTGGCTGGGGGAGGCGGTGAGCCGCCCCAACGGCCAGGATGCTGAGCAGGTACTGCGCCTCGAATCCGAGCGGAAATTGGTGCAGATCGTCACCATCCACAAATCCAAGGGGCTGGAGTACCCGCTGGTATTCCTGCCCTTTATCTGCAGCCACAGAACCGCCGAGACCCCGCTCTATCACGAGGCGGATGAGGCGGGCAATCGCACCATTCTCGATCTGACCGGCGCCGACTCGTCGCTCGCCGAAGCGGACAGGGAGCGCCTTGCCGAAGATTTGCGGCTGCTCTACGTGGCGCTGACCCGGGGCGTTTACGCCACCTGGCTGGGGTTGGCGCCGGTGCGGGCGGGGGCGGGCAAGTCGGAGAAGACCGACCTGCACCACACCGCCATCGGCTACCTGCTGCAAAAGGGCGAGGAGGGGGATGCGCAGACGCTGGCGACCGCGCTGACCGAGCTGTCACAGGCGCTGCCCGGGGTGGCCGTCGGTGAGCCCTCGCTCACCCGTCCAGCCCCGCTGCCGCCAGAGGAGGAGCTGCTGGGCGAGCCGCAGGTGCGCCACTTTAGCGGTTCCCTTGAGCGGGACTGGTGGATCAGCTCCTACTCCGGGCTGGCGGCGCAGGGTCACGGTCACAGCAAGGGCGTGCTCGCCAACCCCGGCTTCGATGACGAGGTCGTCACCGAGGCGGCTGCGTTGGCGGCTGAGCAACCGGAGGAGGCGCCCCAGCCCTCCATCTTCACCTTCCCGAAAGGGGCGCGCCCCGGCACCTTGCTGCACAGCCTGTTCGAGACCATCGACTTTCAGAGTGCAGCTGGCGACTCGCTGGTAGAGCATATCGCCACCCTGCTGGCGCAGGATGGCTTTGACGAGAGCTGGGCCCCTGTGCTGCAACAGCAGGTCGAAGCTGTGCTGGATACCCCGCTCGATACCGGCTTTGGTGAGCCGGTGCGGCTGCGGGATCTGGCGCCCGAGCGCAAACAGGTGGAGCTGGAGTTCTTCCTGCCCATGGGGCGGGTGACGGCACCAGCGCTGACGGCCCTCTGCCAGCAGCATGACCCGCTGTCGCGGGGCAACAAGCCGCTCAGCTTTGCCACCGTGCAGGGGATGCTCAAGGGCTTTATCGACTTGGTGTTCGAGTGGCAGGGGCGCTGGTATCTGCTCGACTACAAATCGAACCACCTCGGCATGAGCCCCGCCGATTACAGCCGTCCGGCGCTGGAGCGGGCGATGGTCGAGCATCGCTACGACCTGCAATACCAGCTCTACTCGCTGGCGCTGCACCGGCTGCTCACCCTGCGCCTGCCGGGCTACGACTTCGAGCAGCACTTTGGCGGCGTTTTCTATCTGTTCCTGCGCGGCATGCCGCAGGGGGGCATTTTCCATACCCGCCCGAGCCGTGAACTGGTGCTGGGGCTGGATAAGTTGTTTAGCGAAGGCAGTGAGCTGCCAGCTGCGGGATCTCAAGCATTGAACGAGGTAGAAGCATGAGCGGCACCATGATCAGCACCGTGACCAGCGCAATGATGGTTGAACGGCTCAAAACACTGGCGCTGGCTGGCCGCATCCGCCAGCTGGATCTGCAATTTGCCAGGCTGGTAGCCGATCTGGGTGGCAGCCCCGAGCTGGTGCTGGGCGCGGCGCTCACCTGCTTCGAGCTGGGGCGCGGCCATGTCTGCCTGCCCCTTGAGATGCTTATCGCCGGATCCCTGCGTCCGTTCGGGCTGGATCCCCAGCAGAGCCGGGATCTGCTGGGGGAGCTGGCAGATCCTGCCCGCTGGCCCGCCCTGTTTGCAGAGAGTCCCCTGGTTGGCACCGAACAGGATGAGGGCAACGCCCCACGCTGGCCGCTGCGGCTGTGGCACGGGCGGCTCTATCTCACCCGCTACCACGATTTTGAACTGGGGGTGGCCCGCCATCTGCGCGCTTTGAGCGAGCGAGCGCCAGAAGAGGGGCATAAGCGGCCGGAGATTGCCCCGGCCCTGTCGCGGCTGTTTGCCCGCGACTACGGGCTGGTGTTCGGGGCGCTGCTCAAAGCCCGCCTTGTCCCCGACTTCTCGGCCCGCCACTTTATCGAAAAGTATCTCGATCTGGTGTTCCCCAATGAAGTGGATTGGCCCGCCATCGAAGGGCTGCTGGCCAGCGCCCAGGCGGCGAGCGACTTGAGCAAGCTGGATGCGCTGGTGCCCGAGGCGCTCTGCTGCAACGGCCAGAAGCTGGCGGCGGCCACCGCGGCGGCGCGCCCCTTTGCGGTGATCTCCGGCGGCCCCGGCACCGGCAAGACCACCACGGTCGCCAAACTGCTCGCCATTCTGGTGGAGACCGGCCTGCAAGCGGGCAAGGCCCCGGCGATCCGGCTGGTGGCCCCCACCGGCAAGGCGGCGGCGCGCCTGACCGAGAGTATCGGCTCTGCCCTGCAGGCCCTCGATCTGCCCCCCGAGTGGGTCGAAGCCATCCCCACCGAAGCGGGCACCCTGCACCGGCTGCTCGGGGTCATTCCGGGGCGCAGCCAGTTCCGCCACCATGCGGGCAACCCGCTGCACCTCGACTTGCTGGTGGTGGATGAGGCCTCCATGGTTGACCTGCCGATGATGGCGCGCCTGCTCGATGCGTTGCCAAGCCACGCCCGCCTGATCCTGCTCGGCGACAAGGATCAGCTCGCCTCGGTGGAGGCGGGGGCCGTGCTCGGCGATATCTGCAGCTTTATCGAACAGGGCATCAGCCCAGCGCAGGCGGATTGGCTCTCCCGCCAGACTGGCTACCGCCTGCAGGGCGCGCCCGCAGGGGCGCCGGTGCGCGACAGCCTCTGTTTGCTGGCCAAGAGCTGGCGCTTTGATCAGCACTCTGGCATCGGCCAGCTGGCGCGCGCCTGCAACAGCGGCGATGCCACGGCGGTGGAATCGGTCTGGGGTATGGGCTTTAGCGATATCAGCCTGCACCCCTGGGCTGGGGAGGCCTACGACGCCCTGATTGCCCAGGGGGTCGCCGGTTACGGCAGCTATCTGAAGGCGGCCCGCGCGGGGGAAGCGCCCGCCGCCGTGTTCAAGGCATTCAACAGCTTCCAGATCCTCTGCGCCCTGCGCGATGGCCCGTTCGGGGTGCTGGGACTTAACGAGCGGCTCGAACTGGCTCTGTCACGGGCTGGCCTGATCGCCCGCGATGGCGACTGGTATGCCGGCCGCCCGGTGATGGTGGTGCGCAACGACCACGGTGTTGGCCTCTACAACGGTGATATGGGGCTCTGCCTGCCCGATGAAACCGGGCGGCTTAAAGTCTGGTTTGAGCAACCAGATGGCACCCTGCGGGCGCTTTTGCCAAGCCGCTTGCCACCCCACGAGACGGTCTACGCCATGACCATCCACAAATCCCAGGGCTCGGAATTTACCCATACCGTGCTGGTGCTGCCCGACAGCCCCAGCCCGCTGCTGACCCGCGAGCTGGTCTATACCGGCATCACCCGCGCCAAGGCCCGGCTCGATCTCTACGGCGATCGCGCCCTGCTGGCCCAGGCGGTGCGGAAAAAGACCGAGCGTTATTCCGGTCTGGCGGAGAGGTTGGGGGGGGAGATTTATTGGTGATTTTTCTTTGTAGAAATAATCCTGACAAAGTAATAAAATCAAAAAATTAGAAATAAAGAAAAGGATAATGGAGTGAATATGAAGGAATTAGGTTATAAATGTTTGAAAACAGAATTTGGTGAAATACCAGCCTTTACTTTTTCAATGAAGGTAAAGGACTTGATTCCAATGTATTATGTTGCAGTAAGGGGTAAAGACCAAGAAGAAGGTGCAGTGCAGCGCGTTCTTAATAGCCGCAGGATTTCAAGTATTAAAACTTACATTCTCGATGGAAATACATTTTTTAGTTCATTCATATTGAACTGGACTAATCAAGATCATGAGCCAGTAGAGCATAATGGAAAGATAAAGTTACCTGTAATTGCAAACTCAATCCAAGTCATTGATGGTCAGCATCGTCTCGCCGGTTTTGAAGCTGCACTAGAAGAAGATGAAACTGTTGGTGAGCAAGAGATTTTGGTTACTCTGTGCTCTAGATTAACAACAAAGTCCGCAGCTAAAATTTTCTTAAATATAAATACGGAGCAAAAGCCGGTTCCTAAAAGCTTGATGTATGACCTCTTTGGTGAAATAGAAGATGATGATACACATGCAATTAATCGTATCGCTGATATAGCTCGTGATATGAATGATGATCCTAACTCTCCATTCTATAAGCAAATAAAATTTCCTGGTAATCCGAGAGGTGTAGGAAGTATTGAGTTATCAACGTTCATTCAAGCTCTGAAAGAGCATATTAAGCCTAGTGGTACATTCTCAAAGTTTAAAATTAAAACGTACGACAATCAAAAGAACCTCCTTAATAATTACTTTAATAGTATTAAATATTACTATGATGAACAAAACATATGGATCAGCAAAACAAAAAATCCATTTGTAAAAGCTGCTGGATTTGGTGGTGCGATAGACTTTCTAACCGAGCATTTAATTTCCAAGTGCGTTGAAAGAAAATCTTTTACGCCAGATACGATTAAAAATATAATCGCTCTTGAAGAATCCAGTTTAATTACATGGGATGAATTGAAAAACCATGATGGTAAAACCGCTAGGAAAAAAGTGAAAGAACTACTGGAGGAAAACGTCTTATCATCATTGCCATCTCAGGATGAATATGAATTTTGATAAGTATAAGTGCCAAGAGTTTATCGAAAGCTCTATAGAGCATGCAGACCCAGCTGAACTTAAAGCGGCTATTAAGTCATACCAGCTGCCTCAGGCTCATTTAGAAAAACTGAAGGAGCTATCAGTATATGATGCTAGCTCCTTATTCTATAAGGCCTTACTAAGCTTTATGGAGGCAACATATGCTATTTTGAATAATCATTCATCATGGTCAATTGTCAAGTTATACTATTCAGTTTTTTATTCTCTTCGAGCAGTTTTATTTCTTTCTGACCATATATTTTTCAAGGATGGGATGGGCAATATTTATACGTTGGAGCTTAAAGAGGGCTCTATCCCCAAGAAAGTAAATTCTGGAAATGTCCGAGGTGATCATAAGTGTACGATAAAAGCATATAAAACAATCTATCAAGATAAAGATATCTTAAATACAAATAATATAGATGGAAAAAATGTTTTTGAGTGGATAATGGAATATCGAGAGCTCGTTAACTATCGGGTTAGCTCATTTATTGAGCCAGATTATGGATATGATGTCATTCCTCAATTAAAAAAAGATCCTGTTTTTTTTGATGAGCTTATAGATACATATCTGGGAGATGAGTATTTAGCTTTTTGCTTTGATGCAGATAGTTCAATTTATGCAACGCCAATAGTGTTGTTGTCAAAATCAAGGAATTTAATCAGAGACATAGACCAAACACTACAACCATTATCAGATGAAAGAGTAAATGTTATTGATAAGTTAGTGAAAGGTATGGGATTAAGTAACTCTGTAAAACTTACATCTCTTTATAAATAGGTGAAATCAACAATATTACGTATGTTGGGCTTCGCAGGCTCAGCACCAACCTACCGATTGTGTAGGTTGGTGCTGAGCGTAGTGAAGCCCAACGTTTACCGCGAAATCTCTTTTTCCTTCCCCTCATCACCGACCCTTCTCCTCCTTTTCTAATAAACGGGAGAAGGGAGTAATGCCGTTACCGCTGTCCGATTACGCTTCGCTAATCGAACCTGTGTGGCTGGCGATCATATTTCCGGTGCCGCTTTATCCCCTCTCCCTCTGGGAGAGGGTCAGGGTGAGGGGAGCGGGTTGGCACAATATGCTGCACTTGGTCACCCCTCTTGCGCCGCCCGATTATTCCATCCCCCAAATGACTGAATCGTGAGTTAAATCCGGTAAATGGGGCGCGCTTGAGCCACACTTATGGCCACCCTGACTCAGCCTGCGCCGTGAGTGGCCGATAACCGGGGAAACGGTGGTGCGGTAGGGTTCTGGCTGACAGATCTGTTGCAATATGCCAAGGTAGCGCCTCACGACAACAGTGCGATTCCCCGTGGTGGCGCGGGGCGGAAGAACAAGGATAACTGCTATGGTGCAGGACAGTGACACGATCAGGATCTCGGATGTCAGCGAGGCCGTGGTGCATGGCATTCTGGAGGTGACCAGCGATGGCATTTGGGATTGGCATGCCAATACCGGTTTTGTCTATCGCAACCCGGGCTGGTACCGGATGCTGGGTTACGAGCCTCACTCCCTCGGCAATACCGTCTTCACCTGGGAGAACGTGATCCACCCCGACGATCTGGCGGCTGTGATGGCGAAGTTCGATCTCTGTCTGAGCGGCAGTGCCCACGAATATCGCGCCGAGTACCGTTGCCGCTGCCGGGATGGCAGTTACCTCTGGATTGAGGATTGCGGCCGCATCATTGAGCGCAATCCCGATGGGTCTGTGGCGCGGATGATCGGTGCCCATCGCGATATCCACGCCAGCAAGTTGTTGCTGGAACAGCTGGAGCGGCGCAATCACTCGCTGGAGCAGCAGGTTGCCGAGCGCACCGCCGAGCTGGTGCGACTCAACGAGGCGCTGCAACAGAAAGCCGAGGAGAACCGTCTGCTGGCAGAGACCGATGCCCTGACTGGCGCCGCCAGCCGCTATCGGCTGGAGCGGGCGTTGCAGCTGGAGTGCGAGCGGGCGCGCCGCTTCCATCAGCCGTTTACGGTGATCGCCATGGATGTGGACAACTTCAAGCAGATCAACGATAGCTATGGCCACAACGCCGGGGATCAGACCCTGATCAACATAGTGGCGCTGGTACGCCGTCATATCCGCGAGATCGATCTGCTGGCCCGCTGGGGCGGTGACGAGTTTATGGTGCTGCTACCCAACACCGGCCGCGAGGATGCGCTGGTGGTGGCGAGCAAGTTTCAGGCATTGATGGCGAGCGAGCCCATCTGCCCCCATGCGCCCGCTACCATGAGCTTCGGGCTGGCGGAGTATCAGCAGGATGAGCAGAAGGAGAGCCTGATGGTGCGCGCCGATCGGGCGCTCTATCAGGCCAAGCAGCTGGGTAAAGACCAGATCTGCTAACGCGCAAGGTATGGAAAGAGAGCAGTAAAAAGGGCCGCAGGTTTGAAACCTGCGGCCCTTTTGCATTGTTACTGACGCGGCGCGACTTAGAAGTGGTAGCGCAGACCCAGCTTGAAGGTATCCAGAGAGTAGTGCTCTTCACCCAGGCTCAGGGCGTCGAACTGGCGCTCGTAACCGATACCGGCAGATAAGTGGTCGTTGAAGGCGTAGTCCAGACCTACTTCCAGATTGGGGTGTACCTTGCTCTTGGTTGCGCTCTTGCTTCCCTGACCGCTGAAACCGAGGATGGTGGCGTTGCCGACAACTTCCACTTCGGTGCGGGTGTAGGCGATGCCCGGTTTGGCATAGGCGCTGAAGCCCCAGGCCAGCGGCTGGCTCAGCTTGGCGGCCAGGCTGATGCTGCGGGTTTCGATGGTGGTGTCGGCAAAGCCGCTTGCAATCGGGGAGGTCACCCAAATCAGCTGATCCATCTGTTGGGCGTGCAGGCCACCTTCAACCGCCAGCCAGGGTTTGAAGCTGTAACCTACGATCAGGCTGCCGCCGTCGAGCTGGTCGTCGATCACTTTGGCGTCATAGGCGTCTTTGGCAGCACCATCGAGATCCATCTTGGAGGTGGTCAGATCCAGACCTGCATACCAGCCTTCGGCATGGGCGCCGCCATTCATGGCCAGAGCAAGCAGGGAGAAAGCGGCAATTTTATTAAACTTGTTCATGGATAAATAACCTTGTGTTGCGTGAACTGCGTGTGATTTATATTGCTCAATCCATGAAGCTTTTTATATTTCCGTCATTGCTCTGCTTTCACAGAGGGGCCGCAGTATAGTCAGCGCACTTCTGAATAACAAGAGAGTGATTTCCCCATTCTTCTAAATATGACTGGCTGCAAGCAGGGTCATTTTGTTTAATAAATGGTGTTATTAGAGTTTTAGCTTTATTGAGGTTTAAATAATTAACTGGTGAGGCAAATGACAGGCTGCGAGTTCGGTTTTGATTCTATGTGATTGATTGGTATCGGTATTAAATTTTCATTCGAGCGTAGCCGTGATGAGTTGTCTAAAAATTGGCATCTCAGATGTCACTGATTGGCATCAGGTTCTTTTTGATGATTTTTTGACCCCGTCACAAGGTTAAACCGTGAGAAAAAAATCTATCTTTTTGCCTGTTTTTTGCTCTTTTTGAGGTTTGGGATTGTTCCCATCGCGACTTTTGGTGGTCTTTTGAGGCTGCTTTTGCGTGGGCTATGTTGCCCATCAGATACGCGAATGGGCGTTTGTGGGTGGCTTTTCATTTCTCCCGGCAGCACTCGTTGGGGTGGGCATGAGGTGTGATAAGCAGATATGGGGTGTGCGGTCTGATTAATTTTGTTTGCTTATATATACAAGCCATTTAAAAGATAGGTTTTTGGCGTTTTAAATAACTTGATTATATTCGCTCCTATATTTTACGAAGCTTTCCAAGCAGGCCATTTAAATATATTGAATGGCAATGAGACGGTATTGGTGGCCGTTTAGGATACCTTGCCAGAACGGTCGTGGTGACTGGCGCATCAGTGGGCGGCGGGTGGCCGGTGACACTTCCCCTTACCGGGGCCCTTGACCTGACTTGCGAATTCAGGGAAAAGAAAAGGGCGGTGCTATCAGCGCCGCCCAATGCCAGGAAAGAGAAAAAACCTTACGGTTTAAAAGATAAAAATTTGGAAGCAAACAATCGATTTCTCAACCAGGAAGGGTCTTGAATTCGATACGTTTCGATTATGCGCGATGTTCTATGCAGCACTAGCAAAATGTTTGCGGGTTGAAAGATATGCACTGTCTGGTGTCAGATTTTGCGACCTCATCGTTCAACTGGTCTGTCCTGATGGGTGTTGTAGGCGATTTTTTCTCTAGGCTGTTTTTTCGGTGTCAATATCTGAGCCTTGAAGGTAAAAACAGGTCAGAAGCTGACTCGGCATAACCATGCAATGAAAGTGCGATAACAAGGAAGAGTGGCATGACCTACAGCCAGACCCTGGCCAACAATATTCTCGACACCCTGAAGAAGACCCTGACCGACAAGGGGATCCGCTATCAGACCCTGGCAGAAGCCATGGGTGTCTCCATCGCGACCGTGAAACGGATGATGAACAAGCCCTCGCTGCCGTTTGATACTCTGCTGGAGATCTGCCATCTGGTGGGTCTCTCGTTCGAGGAGTTGCTGGATCGCACTCAGGACGCCCAGAGCCGCCGCGCCGTCTTTACCCAGGAGCAGGACGAGGCGTTTCACAATGAGCCGGGGCTCTACGCTTTTCTCGCCAATATCTTCTGGCGCGACAAGACGTTGATCGATCTCAAGCGGGAGTACGGCCTGACCGATGCCTCCTGCTACCTCTATCTGCGCAAGCTGGAGAAGCTCGGCATCCTGCAGCTTGGCATCGACAACAGCTACCACTTCCTCATCAGCGAGCGGATCAGCTTCGAGCAGCACAGCCGCTTCGCCCGCCAGCAAGCGCGCCAAGCGATGTCGATGCTGGGGGAGTATCTGGTGGAGAACATGCACAAGTCGAACAACTATATGGCGCTCTGCCAGCTGCACCTCAACGAAGGGGAGGCGATGGCGCTGATCGACCGGATGAAGGAGTATTGGCATCAGGAGATCAAGCTCAACCGCCCCGCCATCGGCCAGCAGGAGCACGCCAAGACCTACACCATGTCGCTGCAACTGGCCGACTGCGGCTACCAGAGCTTCGACGACATGATCCCCAATATCGACAACTGATCCCGGCGGATCCTGCGGGATCCGCTCTGTTGGCTGGAGTCTAATCTGCGACCCGGGTTTGTTGCAGCTTGCCTGCGATCGGCTGCAATGCTCGCGTATCCAAACAAATACGGATCGCATCCGGCCGCCAGTGTTCGATATCACAATCCACCAGACCGCCTCGCTCGTCGTAGTTGACCCGCACCAGCCGTAGCACCGCGCTCCCCTCTGCCAGATTGAGGGCGCGGGCGATGGCGCCGCGCGCCGCCGAGGGGGTGATCTCGAGACTCGCGCCCCCCTGGCCTATGCCATAGCGCTGCTGATAGAGCTCGGTGAGGGAGCTGGCCAGCGGTGCGCTGGCGATATCGGGAAAGCGACTCGCCAGCAGATGGTGGCTGACGTGGAGCACGGGGCGGCCATCGATCAGCCGCTGGCGGCGGATCTCATAAAGTGGAGTAAAGGGTTCCAGCCCCATCCAGCGGCACAGCTCACTGCTGGCTAGCTCGCTGCCGTGGGCCAGCACCCGGGTTTCGGCGGTGCGCTGCTGCTCGCCGATCCACTGGTGAAAGTGGGTGTGGATGGCGGGATCGTAGGTGAGGCGGGGTGGCGCCACGAACCAGCCGCGCCGCTCGGCCCGGTAGATAAGGCCGTCTGCTTCGAGGTTGGAGAGCGCCTCCTTGATGGTGATGCGGGTGGTGGCGAAACGTTCGCTCAGGGCCCGTTCGGCGGGTAGCTGCTGCCCGGCCCCCAATTGGCCGCTGCCGATATAGCGGCGCAGGGTCTGGCAAATCTGTTCGCACTTGGAGGAGAAGCGGCCATCGGCCATGCTCTGTTCGTTTACTCTCTGCTCGCTCAATCTCGGCTCGGTCACACTCTTGTCCCTGTTGCTTATTCAGAAGGCGGGTGGCTGGCCAATCCCTTACTGGAATAGTCCAGCCTCACTCGGGTTCAGAGTTGTAACCGCTGTGGATGACAGCGCCATGACAGGGTGATTGTCATCAAACTGCCATTAAAGCGCCCCGCCACCGTCACAATTCCCCTCTAGCATCCCTCTCGAACCTTAACTGACCTAGTCCAGAGGGATGGGATGATGAAAAGCGTGATCGCAAGTGCACTGGCCATGGTGGCCATCAGCCAACCGCTGTTTGCCACAAATAGCTATGCAGCCGAAAATATCGCGGATCTCGAAAAGGCCGCCCGTGGCGAAGGCCAGCTCCACAGCATCGGTATGCCCGACAGCTGGGCCAACTGGAAGGATACCTGGCAGCAGCTGGGCAGCATCTACGGCATCAAGCATCAGGATACCGACATGAGCTCGGCGCAGGAGATCGCCAAGTTCGCCGCCGAGAAGGCCAATGCCACTGCCGATATCGGTGACGTGGGCGGCGCCTTCGGTCCGGTTGCGGTCAAGCAGGGTGTTACCCAGCCCTACAAGCCCTCCACCTGGGCCGATATTCCCAACTGGGCCAAGGACGCCGACGGTCACTGGATGCTGGCCTATACCGGCACCATCGCCTTCCTGATCAACAAGGATCTGGTCAAGGCAGCCCCCACCAGCTGGCAATCCCTGCTGGGTGGCGACTACAAGGTGACCTTGGGTGACGTGGGCGTTGCCTCTCAGGCCAACAACGGCGTGCTGGCGGCGGCCTATGCCACCGGTGGCAGCGAGAAGAATCTCAAGCCCGCGCTGGAGCTGTTCGGCAAGCTGGCCAAGCAGGGTCGTCTCTCCCTGAACGATCCCACCATCGCCAACATCGAGAAGGGTGAGGTGGAAGTGGGTGTGCTGTGGGATTTCAACGCCCTCAACTACCGCGACCAGATCGACCCCAAGAAGTTTGATGTGGTGATCCCGAGCGACGGCTCCGTCATCGCCGGTTACACCACCATCATCAACAAGTGGGCCAAGAACCCCAACGCCGCCAAACTGGCCCGTGAATACATCCTCTCCGATGCCGGTCAAATCAACCTGGCCCGCGGCTATGCCCGCCCGATCCGCAGCAACGTGACTCTGCCGGATGACGTGAAGGCCAAGCTGCTGCCGGCCGAGCAGTACGCCAATGCCAAGCCGGTGCAGGATCACGCCGCCTGGGAGCAGAGCTCCAAAGCCCTGCCGCGCCAGTGGCAAGAAACCGTCATGATCAACATGCAGTAAGGGAATCCAGTGCAACACAAGGTGATAGTGGTACTTGTGGATGGTCTGGCAGCCGAGGTAGCCCACTCCATGGGCTACCTCGGTGGCATGGTGGAGGCGGGGCGGGGCCTGCATACGACCCTGAATGCTGCTCTGCCGTCTCTCTCCCGGCCTCTCTACGAGTGCATCCTGACCGGTGTGCCGCCGGTGGTGAGCGGCATCACCCACAACGGGGTGAGTCGTCTCAGTCTGCATGACTCCATCTTCCATCTGGCCCGCGCTGCGGGTAAACGCACCGCAGCGGCGGCCTACCATTGGGTGAGCGAACTCTACAACAGCAGCCCCTGGCTGGCGGCCCGCGATCGCTTTACTCACGACGAGCAGTTGCCCATTCAGCACGGCAGCTTCTACTGGGATGACAACTATCCTGACAGCCATCTGCTGATGGATGGGGAATGGCTGCGCAGCCAGTACGATCCCGATTTTCTGCTGATCCACCCGATGGGGGTGGACGATGCAGGCCACAAGTTTGGCCTCGACTCCCGCCAGTACCGCAATCAGGCGCGCCGGATGGACAGCCTGCTGGCCGACCTGCTGCCCCAGTGGCTGGCGGAGGGGTATCAGGTGGTGATCACCTCGGATCACGGCATGAACAACGATCTGAGCCACGGCGGCACCCTGCCCGAAGAGCGCACCGTGCCGCTCTGGCTGTTTGGCGATGCCTTTATCGAACGCTGGCCGGATGGGGTAGTGATCGCCCAGACCCAGCTCTGCGCCCTGATGGCCGATCTGTTGGGCATTCCCCACGACAAGCCGGCAGCGCCACCGCTGCTCAAGGCCGCCTTTATGCGCGAGGTGCACTGATGATGCCTGCCACCACCGAGATCCTCGCGGATCAACCCGTGGCCACCAAGCACAAGGTGCGCCGCCACTGGCTGCCTGCACTGGTATTGCTGCCCTTTATCCTCTTGATGATCCTGTTCCAGCTCGCCCCCATGGTGTGGGTGCTGGTGGGCAGCTTTCAGACCCCGGATGGCTGGGGCCTCGACTACTACCGGGAGATTTTGAGCTCCCCCTTCTACCTGCAATCGTTCGGCAACTCATTGCGCATCGCCGGTATCGCCAGTCTGGCGGGGCTTGCCATCGGCACCCTCGGGGCTGCGGCGCTGCGCCACAGCGGCGAGCGGGTCAAGCGGGTGCTGCTGGCCTTTGTCACCATGACCGGCAACTTCAGCGGTGTGCCGCTGGCATTCGCCTTCATCATCATTCTCGGCATCAACGGTGCAGTGACCCTGCTGCTGAAATCCTGGGGATTGATCGACGGCTTCAACCTCTACTCGGGGTCGGGCCTTATTCTCATCTACACCTACTTCCAGATCCCGCTCGCCCTGCTGTTGCTCTACCCGGCCTTCGATGCACTGCAGGATGAGTGGCCGCAAGCGGCCGCGCTGCTGGGGGCGAGCAAGGGGCAGTATGTGTGGCACGTGGCACTACCGGTGCTGACGCCTGCGCTGCTCGGCACCCTGATCATCCTGTTTGCCAACGCGGTGGGGGCCTATGCCTCTGCCTACGCCCTCACCACCGGCAACTTCAATCTGGTGACCATCCGGGTGGCCAGTCTGGTCTCCGGCGACATCTTCCTCGAGCCCAATATGGCGGCGGCGCTGGCGGTGATCCTGATGGTGCTGCTGGGAGTGGTGACGGCCGCCAACCAGTGGCTGCTGAAAAAGAGCTATGTGAACAAGGGGCAATCCCATGCATGATTTGACGCCGCGCTGGCCAAAGTGGGTGCTGGGTGGACTGGTCGCCACCCTGCTGCTGCCGCTGTTGGCCACGTTTCTCTACTCCATCTCCACCCGCTGGGGGGCGACCCTGCTGCCGGATGGCTTCACCCTCGACTGGTATCTCAAGCTGTGGGGCGATCCGCGCTTTCTGGCGGCGTTTGGACGCAGTCTGCTGGTCTGCTTCGCCACTCTGCTGCTGGGGACGCTGGTGCTGGTGCCGACCGTGCTGGTGGTGGCCTACTACTTCCCAAAGTTGGATCCCTGGATGAACCTGTTGATCCTGCTCCCCTTCGCGGTGCCACCTGTGGTCTCCTCAGTCGGGCTGCTGCAGATCTACGCCGACGGCCCGCTGCCAATTATTGGCACGCCGTGGATCCTGATCGGCACCTGGTTCACCGTGGTGCTCCCCTTTATGTACCGGGCGCTGGCCAACAGCCTGCAAGGGGTACCGCTCAGGGATTTGATGGATGCCGCCCACCTGCTGGGGGCAAGTAGTCGGCGCGCCTTCCTGCTGGTGGTGATCCCCTGCCTGCGCAAGGGATTGCTGGCGGCGCTGTTTCTCTCTCTATCTTTCCTGCTCGGCGAGTTCGTGTTTGCCAACATGCTGGTGGGCACCCGTTACGAGACCCTGCAGGTCTACCTCTACAACATGCGCGCCACTTCTGGCCACTTCACCAGTGCGCTGGTGATGAGCTACTTCCTGCTGACCCTGCTGCTCACCTGGGCGGCCAACAGATTTCATCGGTGATCCAAGATGTTTCATTTAGAAGTGAATCAACTGCACAAATCCTACGGCGATACGCCGGTGTTCGAGGGGATCGAATTCGGCATTCGCAAGGGGGAGCTGGTTACCCTGCTCGGCCCCTCCGGCTGCGGCAAATCGACCCTGCTACGGGCGCTGGCCGGGCTCACCCCGGTGGATGGCGGTCAGGTGCGGGTGGCCGGTGAGGAGATCACCTGGCAGGAGCCCCAGAAGCGCGGCATCGGCATGGTGTTCCAGAGCTATGCGCTCTTCCCCAACATGACGGTGTGGGACAACGTTGCCTTCGGCCTCAAAATGAAACCCCAGCCGGGGCGGGATCTCGCCGCCAGCGTGCAGGAGGCGCTTGAGCTGGTGGAGCTGATCGGTTTCGAGCGCCGCTATCCGGCCGAGCTCTCCGGCGGTCAGCGCCAGCGGGTGGCGCTGGCCCGGGCGTTGGTGGTGCAGCCGCGGATCCTGCTGCTGGACGAGCCGCTCTCGGCGCTGGATGCCCGCATCCGCCGCAGCCTGCGCCAGCAGATCCGCGAGATCCAGCAGCGCCTTGAGCTCACCACCATCTTCGTGACCCACGATCAGGAGGAGGCGCTCACCATGTCGGATCGGATCTTCCTGATGAACAAGGGATCCATCGTCCAGAGCGGCACGCCGGAGGAGATCTATACCCGTCCCGCCAGCGAGTTTGTGGCGGGCTTTATCGGCAACTACAACCTGCTTGGTGCAGAGCAGGGCAAGTCGCTGTTCGGTCCCCGTTTTCAGGGGAAGCTGGCGCTGCGGCCGGAGTCCATTACCCTGCTGCCCGCCGGGGTGACCAGCTGCGAACCCAGCCTGCCCGGCATCATTCGTCAGCAACAGCTGCTTGGCAACGTGATCCGTTATCAGGTGGAGTGCGAGGCAGGGCTGTTGACGGTGGACTGCCTCAACCGCTCGGCTGGCGATCTGCTGGCCACCGGCAGTGCCGTGACCCTGGCGGTGGCCCGGGATCAACTCTGTGAGGTAGCATGACGCCTCGTTTCATTTTCGTTCTTACCGCAAGGAACCCTCATGGCACTGGCACTGTTTGATCTGGACGAGACCCTGATTGCGGGGGATTCCGCCAGCCTCTGGCTGGAGTACATGGTGGCCGAGGAGCTGGCTCCTGCCAGCATGATCGCGGAGGAGCAGGCCATGATGTCCCTTTACCATCAGGGCAAGATGGATATGCACCAGTACATGGCCTTCACCCTGCAACCGCTGGCGGGCAAGACGCGCCAGTGGCTCGACTCGCTCTCTACCCGCTTTGCCGAGCAGGTGCTGCGCGAGCGCCTCTACCCCGAGGGGTTGGCGCGCATCGAATGGCATCGGGAGCGGGGCGACGATCTGGTGCTGATCTCCGCCTCCGGCGAGCATCTGGTGGCCCCCATGGCGAAGATGCTGGGGATGGATCACTGCGTCGCCATCCTGCTCGATGAGGAGGAGGGGATGCTGAGCGGCCAGACCCGCGGCACCCTCAGCTTTCGCGAGGGCAAGGTGGCCCGCATCAACCAGCTGTTTGCCGGCAGGGACCACCTCTGGCAGGGTAGCTTTGGCTACAGCGATTCCCACAACGATCTGCCGATGCTGCGGGCGGTGAGCCATCCCCATGCGGTCAATCCGGCCCCCGCGCTGCGCCAGCAGGCCGAGGAGCTGGGCTGGCCGCTGTGGGAGTGGCAGCGCTGAGTCGCGTGCCACACAGGCTTAACGTGTGACAGAAGCACGAAAAACAAAGAGAGGGGCTGGAGCCTCTCTCTTTGTTTTTGCGGACAGCGTTGTGGTTGATGTTGGCCGCTGTGGCTACCCTTCGTTGGTTTGTTGTCGGGGCTCGCCAAAGGTGGGAATGTCCTCCTCGGTACTCTGGTGAGGGGGGTGGCGCAGCGGGAAGCAGATACGGTTTTTCCCTTCCCGCTTGGCCTGATAGACCCCCTTGTCGGCCAGCTCCACCAGCTCTTTGGCCGAGAGCCCGGAGCGGCTGAAAGCCACCCCGCCGCTGATGGTGATAGTGAGATTGGGTTCGCGCCACTCCAGCTGCTCCACCCCGAGCCGGAACGCTTCCAGCAGGGAGGGGAGCATCGGCTGCTCTTCGCCGTAACGGAAGATGAGCACCAGCTCCTCGCCGCCGTAGCGGCAGAACCAGCCCCACTCGTGGAACAGATTCATGCCCAGCTTGCTCACCCGCTTGAGCACCACATCCCCTGCCTGATGGCCGTGGGTATCGTTGACTCGCTTGAAATCATCCAGATCGAACATCACCACCCCGAAGGGAGCGCCACTGTTGAGCTGCTTCTGCAGGCACTCGTCGAAGAAGCGACGATTGTAGAGCCCGGTGAGCTTGTCCTGATGGGCTTGCAGGCGGATCTGGGCAAAGTCCTGGCTGGCGGCATCCATCTCTTCATAGACCTTGGCCAGCTCCAGCATGCGGCGGCCATTGTAGGCGATACCGCCGGAGCGGCTGGCGCGGATCAGCAGGGTGATCTCCCCCAGCATCCGGCGGAAGTAACGGGACCAGAGCAGGGCCAGCAGCAGATAGAGAATGCAGGCGACGGCAATCATCAACTGCACGTTGATGGAGACGCTGTCGATCACCTGCTGCATGCTGGCAGTCGGCTCGACGCTGAGCAGGATCCAGCGCTGCTCGGGGATGCGGTAGTAGGAGACCATCAGGCCGCTGGCATCATCGAGGAAAAAGCCCTGCGGCTGTTGCATCCGGGCCAGCCAGTCGGGGTGAGCGAGGGGTTTGAATACCCGTTCACGATCCGGATGGGCTAGCACCAGTCCGTCATGGTTGAGCAGGATCTGATAGCCATTGCCCAGATGGTGACTCTGATCATGCCGACTGTTTAGCCAGCTGGCGAGGGGGGTGAGCTGGGTATCCAACGAGAGTACGCCAACCCGCTTGCCGTCAGGATCTTCAATCACCCGGGCCAGCGCCATGGTGAGAGTGCCCAAGGTGTAGTCGTAATAAGGATCAGTCCAGACAATCTGTCCGGGATGGCTGGATGCCAGCAGATACCAGGGGCGGGTTCTGGGATCGAACTTCTCGTCGGCCTGCCAGGATGGGTGGATCAGCATCTTGCGATGCTCGGTGCCTACATAGACGTAATCGAGCTCCATCACCTTGTGATAGGCCTGCCACTGTTGCAGGTAGCGCTCGCCGTTGCGGATCTCCGGGCCGCTGAAATCCCGATAATTTACCTGCTGATAAATGAGCGTAAACTGGCGTTTGAGGGTCGCCAGATAGGGTTCGATCAGGGTATGGAAATACTGGGTGTTGCGAGCAATCAGGTTCTGTTGCTGCTCGTGGCGCAGGGTGCGCTCCATATGCAGGTAGTAGATGCTGCCGAGCAGCAACACAGGGATAAAGAGCAAGAGGAGGCCCAGCCGCATGCGGGTGATCAAAGACCAAGTGTTCTTGGGCTTGGCGGGGGACATGAACAGATCCTTTTCGTCTCGGGTGGCACCAGCATATATGATGCGGTGCGGCTCGTCTAAAGGCAGCAAATGAGATGTTTCCGATGCTGAACCACACTCTGCTCTCAATGATTCATTATGGCAGCATAGCGGTGCTAATCCTTGCCCTCTGTGTCGAGTATCTGATCTTTCGGCGCGGCCTGAACATGCTGCGAGTGCGCCGCCTGCTGCTGGCAGATGGGGTGGCAGCGCTGGCGCTCTTCTCCATCTTTGCCACCGGGTGTCTGCTGGCCCTTGAGCATGCCAGCTCGGTGGCAGAGATCTTTGCCCATCCTGCCCACGGCCTCAAGATGGGGCTGTTTCTGCTGATTGTTGGCTCCCTCGTTTATCCCAGCCGCCTCTTCTACCGCTGGCGTCGCGCCCTGCGTCTGGGCAAGGCGCCGATGATCTCCATCCAGCAGCACTTCCGGGTGGTGTGGATCCTGCGGGGCAATCTGCTACTGATTGCCCTGTTGGCCGTGTTCACCAAGCCTTCGCTGCTTTAGCACTCGCGGTGCTTAAAAGCAGTGTGATGCAGCGCGTTGAGAGCAAGAGCGAAGACAAAGAGTGGAGACAAGAGGATAGGGAGGCGGGTATCTTGGATCGGATAACCCGTCACGCGCCGATTTAAGGAAGAATCGCCATGCGCTCCAATCTGATGTTGCTGATGGCTGCCACCATCTGGGGTATGGGCTTTGTCGCCCAGCGCCTCGGGATGGATCACATGGGGCCCTATACCTTCAATGGCCTGCGCTTTCTGCTCGGCGCCCTCTCCCTGCTGCCGCTGCTCTGGTGGCTCAAATCCCGACAACCTGTTGCCGTCGCGGGCGACCATCGCCAACTGCTGATCGGTGGTGTGCTGGCCGGGCTGGTGCTGTTCTGCGCCGCCTCCCTGCAGCAGGTGGGGCTGCTCTATACCACCGCCGCCAAGGCCGGTTTCATCACCGGGCTCTACATCATTCTGGTGCCGGTACTGGGGCTGCTGCTGCGCCACAAGAGCGGGCTCAATACCTGGATCGGCGCCATCATCGCGCTGGCCGGTCTCTATGTGTTGAGCGTTACCGACGAGTTCACCATCGGCTTTGGCGATCTGCTGCAGGTGGTCGGCGCCCTGTTCTGGGCCGTTCACCTGCTGCTGGTGGATCACTACTCCAACCGGGTTGCTCCCATCAAGCTCGCCGGAGTGCAGTTCGTGGTCTGCGGCCTGCTCAGCCTCGCCACCGCCTTTGTTATCGAAACCCCGACGTTAAGCGGCGCAGTGGCCGGTTGGCAGGCGCTGCTCTATGCAGGGCTGGTGTCGGTCGGGGTGGGTTATACCCTGCAGGTGGTAGGGCAGCGGGGTGCTCATCCGGCCCACGCCGCCATCATCCTCAGTCTGGAGACTGTCTTTGCCGCCGTGGGTGGCGTATTGTTGCTGGATGAAACGCTGGACGAGCGCGCCATTGCCGGTTGTGCCCTGATGCTGGCGGGGATGCTCATCTCCCAGATCCGGCTGCGCTGGTGGTGGAAGTCGCGCCGGGACAAGGTGCCCGCGACCAAGTAAACCGCGCTCGCTGCATAACAAAACGCCCCGACAGTCGGGGCGTTTTGCATGATGGCGATTTGGATCAGGGGCGCTGATCCAGCTCGCGCTCCAGCTCCATGGCTTTCTGACGGGCCGGATGGGTATTGAGGCGCTGCCAGTAGGCTTGCAGGTGCGGGAAGTGGGCCAGCTGACCATTTTGCGCCAGCAGATCCACCAGGAAGGAGTTCATGATGTCGGCGCCGGAGAGGCGATCCCCCACCAGATAGTGGCGATTCGCCAGTACCTCATTGAGGTAGCCCAGCACCTTGGCAGACTCCGCCTTGGCGTAGTCCGGCAGGAAGCGCATCGGGCTGCCATCCTTGCGCACGAACATGTCGAGCAGCAGCGGCAGAATGCCCGAGCTCTCGGCAAAGTGGAGCCACTGCAGATATTCGGGATAGTCGGGGCTATCTGGTGCCGGTGCCAGCCGATCGGCGGCGTAGCGGGCGATCAGGTACTCGGTGATGGCGCCCGATTCCGCCAGCACCCGGCCGTCGAACTCGATGACTGGCGACTTGCCGAGAGGGTGGATGGCCTTGAGCTCGGGCGGCGCCAGAAAGGTGGCGGCATCGCGCTGATACGCCTTTATCTCATAGGGCTGGCCCAGCTCTTCGAGCAGCCAGATGATGCGTTGGGAGCGGGATTTGTTCAGGTGATGCAGGACTATCATAACGACCTCGATTCGGTGGCAGGATCGGGTGTACGAGCGGGCGAGGGGGACGGTTCACCGGCAGTAAAAAAGAGCGGGCTGATGCCCGCTCCCTTGCTGACTGACTCAGGCCTCCAGCGCCTGATCCAGATCCGCCAGTATGTCCTCGATCGCCTCGATCCCTACCGAGAGCCGGATCATCTCCGGTTTCACGCCAGCTTTGGCCTGCTCCTCCTCGCTCAACTGGCGATGGGTGGTGGAGGCCGGGTGGCAGGCCAGCGACTTGGCGTCGCCGATGTTGACCAGCCGCTTGAAGATCTTGAGCGCATCGTAAAAGCGCACGCCCGCTTCATAACCATCCTTCAGACCGAACGAGAGGATGGCCGAGGGGCGACCGGCCATGTACTTCTCCGCCAGCAGATAGTGCGGGTGGCCCGGCAGACCGGCGTAGCTGACCCAGGCCACCTTGGGGTGATGCTTGAGGTGGTTGGCGACCCGCAGGGCGTTGTCGACGTGGCGCTCCATGCGCAGGCTCAGGGTCTCCAGCCCTTGCAGCAGCAGGAAGGCGTTCATCGGCGCCAGCGCCGCGCCGGTATTGCGCAGCGGCACGGTGCGTACCCGCCCGATAAAGGCGGCCGGGCCAAAGGCCTCGGTATAGACTACTCCGTGGTAGGAGGGTTCGGGTTTGGTCAGCTGCGGGAAGCGCTCGGCGTGATCCGCCCAGGGGAACTTGCCCGAGTCGACCACCACGCCGCCCAGCGAGTTGCCGTGGCCGCCGACATATTTGGTCAGGCTGTGTACGACAATGTCTGCGCCATGTTCGATGGGCTTGCACAAGACCGGCGTGGCGACCGTGTTGTCGACGATAAGCGGCACGCCGCGGGCGTGGGCGGCCTTGGCCAGCGCGGCCAGATCGACGATATTGCCCGCCGGGTTGCCGATGCTCTCGCAGTAGACCGCCTTGGTCTTGTCGTCGATAAGGGCGGCGATGGCTTCGGCGCTGTCATCCTTGGCGAAGCGCACCTCGACCCCGAAGCTCGGCAGCATGTGGGCGAACAAGGTATAGGTGCCGCCATAGAGCTGGGGTGTGGAGACAATGTTGTCACCGGCGGCGGTCAGCGCCTGAATGGCGTAGGTGATGGCGGCGGAACCTGCCGAGACCACCAGCGCGGCAATCCCCCCTTCCAGCGCGGCCATCCGCTGCTCCAGCACATCGTTGGTGGGGTTCATGATGCGGGTGTAGATATTGCCCGGCACCGCCAGATTGAACAGATCCGCCCCGTGCTGGGCGCTCTCGAACTCGTAGGCCACCGTCTGGTAGATGGGCACGGCGACCGCCTTGGTGGTGGGGTCGTTGGAAAAGCCGTGGTGCAGGGCCAGGGTCGCATCTTTCATCACACACTCCTTGTTGGATGTTGCTTATGGCATTTATAGATGGATAGACGTCCAATCTATCAGGCCCGTGGCCGATGTAAACAGCAAGATCCGGCAAAGCAGTGTCGCCCGCAGGGGACGCGTGTCCCGAGTGGCTGGCATGGCCCGCACTCAGAGGCGACGGCGATACTCCTTGTCATCGATCTGGTTCATATCCCACTGCATCAGGCGGTTGAGCTGCTGCATGGGATCCTCGATGAGCGGCAAGGGGCGTGGCAGGATCCGCTTGAAGTAACGGCGCAAGGTCTGCTGGATCCGGTTCGGTTTGAGGGGGTTGGCGTGGCTCATGATGGTGCTCCTCTACTGTGGTTCTCACGTTCATCAGCAGTATTGAGCTAAAATGCGGAAGTAAAAACTGATGACTTACAGCAACAGGATTTCCTCTTTTATGCCGACTGGTCGCCTTTACCAGCAATTTCAACGACTCGCCCAGCTGCTTGGCAGCGACGAGCGGGAGATCAGCCTCGCCGAGGTGGCGGATCTGCTCTGCTGCACCCCGCGCAACGCCCGCCTGCTGCTGCGGCGGATGCAGGATCAGGGCTGGCTCAGCTGGTCGGCGGAAGCAGGGCGGGGGCGGCGCTCCCGGCTCTCCCTGCTCGACAGTCAGGAGAGCCTGACCCGGCGCCGCTTGCGGGATCTGCTCAGTCAGGGCCAGCTGGCGCAGGCGGTGCGGCTGGCCGAGGATCGCCTCGATCTGCTCACTCCGCTGCTGATCGAACAGCTCGGTCAGGCCACCCGCGAGGGGCGCCAGATCCTGCGGGTGCCCTACTATCGCCCGTTGCCGCAGTTGCTGCCCACCGGCCCGATGCGCCGCTCCGAAATTCACCTGAGCCGCCAGATCTTCAACGGCCTCACCCGGCGAAATGAGGAAAATGGGGAAATCGAAGGGGATCTCGCCCACCACTGGGAGTGTCTGGGCCCCTGCCACTGGCGCTTCTATCTGCGCCCGGCGGTGCGCTTTCACCACGGTCGCGAGCTGGTGGTGGAAGATGTGATGGAGAGTCTGCTGGCTTTGCGGGATCGCCCGCTGTTTTCCCATCTGGATCGGCTGGAGAGCCCCTGGCCGCGCACGCTGGATCTCTATCTCGACAGTCCGGATCCCTGGCTGCCCCACCTGCTGGCGGAGCCTGTGGCGACCATTTTGCCGCGGGAGCTCAAGGGGGAGGCGGGCTTTGCCCTGCAACCGGTGGGCACCGGCCCTTACCGGGTGGCTGCCAACGATCCCCTGCATCTTTGCCTTGCGGCGTTTGACGACTACTTCGGCCTGCGCGCCCTGCTCGACCAGATCGATATCTGGATGCTGCCGGAGCTGGCGGATCGACTGGAGACCCACCTGCAGCTGGGGCGCGACAGCCCCGAGCTCGGTACCATGCGCGGCGAATCGGAGCTGGAGTCGGGCTGCTACTTCCTGCTGCAGGACGATCGTTCCGGATCCTTGCAAGATCCCTCCCTGCGGCAATGGCTCGGCCAACTGCTCAATCCGGTGGCTCTGATGGGGCGGGTCGCCCCCGAGTTGCAACGGGGCTGGACCAGCGCCCTCGGCCTGCTGCCCCACTGGCGCGAAGCACTGCCCGCGCCCTTGCCCACACCGGCGCAGTTGCCGACGACCTTGGTGCTCGCCTGCTTCAACCAGCATCTGGAGTTCAACGAGTGCGCCAACGCCATGGGCAGCCTGCTGGCCGAACAGGGGATCCGGCTCGAGGTGCGCACCCTCGATTACGGCCGCTGGGTGAGTGGTGAGGATGAAGACGTGGATCTCTGGCTCGGCACCCTCAACCTCGAACATGCCGGTCCCTTTGCCCCCTACGCCTGGTTGCAGGGCACCCCGTTGCTGCGCAAGGTGTGGGGCAGTCAGCATGAGTTGTGGCAGGGCTTGATGCAGTGGCGCGCCAGCGGTGAGGAGCCTAGCCCCCGCGCCCTACTGGCAAGGGTGCAGCAGCAGAGCTGGTTTGTGCCGCTGTTTCACCACTGGCTGGAGCTGGAGAGCCGGGTCGGCGTGCACGGGGTGCGGATGACGGCGCTCGGCTGGTTCGATTTTCGCAGCGCCTGGCTGCGGCCCGAGCCGCCCCATCAACCCGCAGAGGCGCCATAGTTCGTCCAATTTCTGTCGCGGCTGACGGGCGTTCCGTGGCCGCTTGCGTGAAAGATCCGTAAATCGGCCGCTGCTGCACAGTTTGTGTCACGCCTCTGTGCCATGCTGTTTCAGGTTATGGACAGCAGAGCAAATGAGGAAAACGATGAGCAACAATTCAGACAGTTCCGCAGGAAAATGCCCGGTCATGCACGGGGGAACCACCTCCGTCGAGACGTCCAGAATGGAGTGGTGGCCGAAGAGCCTCAACCTCGACATTCTTCACCAACACGATACCAAGACCAATCCGCTGGGGGCCGGTTTCAACTATCGGGAAGCCTTGAAGGGGCTCGATATGGCGGCCCTCAAGCAGGATGTGACCGCCCTGATGACCGACAGTCAGGAGTGGTGGCCCGCCGACTGGGGCCACTACGGCGGCCTGATGATCCGCATGGCCTGGCACTCGGCCGGGACTTACCGCATCGCCGATGGTCGCGGCGGTGGCGGCAGTGGCAACCAGCGTTTCGCCCCCCTCAACTCCTGGCCGGATAACGCCAACCTCGACAAGGCCCGTCGCCTGCTGTGGCCCATCAAGAAGAAGTACGGCAACAAGATCAGCTGGGCCGACCTGATCATTCTGGCGGGCACTGTGGCCTATGAGTCCATGGGGCTCAAGACCTTCGGCTTCGCCTTTGGCCGCGAGGATATCTGGCATCCGGAGAAGGATATCTACTGGGGATCGGAGAAGGAATGGCTGGCGCCCAGCGGCAAGCCGGGTAGTCGTTACTCCGGCGAACGGGATCTGGAAAACCCGCTGGCGGCGGTGATGATGGGGCTTATCTACGTCAACCCGGAAGGGGTGGATGGCAAGCCCGATCCCCTGAAAACCGCGCAGGATATGCGGGTCACCTTCGCCCGCATGGCGATGGATGATGAAGAGACGGTGGCGCTGACCGCCGGTGGCCACACTGTCGGCAAGGCTCACGGCAACGGCGATGCCAAACAGCTCGGGCCCGAGCCGGAAGGGGCCAGCCTCGAGGAGCAGGGGCTCGGCTGGATCAATCACCACAGCCGCGGCATCGGCCGCAACACTGTGACCAGCGGCATCGAAGGTGCCTGGACCACCCACCCGACCCAATGGGACAACGGCTACTTCGAGCTGCTGTTCAAGTACGACTGGTGGTTGCAAAAATCACCGGCGGGGGCCCATCAGTGGGAACCGATCAATATCGCCGAAGAGGATATGCCGGTGGATGTGGAGGATCCGTCGATCCGCTGCAAACCCATGATGACGGATGCCGACATGGCGCTCAAATTCGACCCCGAGTATCGCAAGATTGCCGAGCGCTTCCGCGATGATCCGGCGGCCTTCTCCGACGCCTTCGCCCGCGCCTGGTTCAAGCTGACCCACAGGGATATGGGGCCGAAGAGCCGCTATGTCGGCCCCTATGTGCCGACAGAAGATCTGATCTGGCAGGATCCGGTGCCAGCCGGACGCGCCGATTATGACGTGGCGGCGGTCAAGGCCAGGATCGCCGCCAGCGGCCTCTCCATCAGCGAGCGGGCCACTACCGCCTGGGATAGCGCCCGTACCTTCCGTGGCTCCGACAAGCGGGGCGGAGCCAACGGCGCCCGCATCCGGCTGGCGCCGCAGAAGGATTGGCCGGGCAACGAACCGGCGAAGTTGGCGAAGGTGCTGGCGGTCTATGACAAGCTGGCGGCCGAGTGTGGCGTCAGCGTCGCGGATCTCATCGTGCTGGGGGGCAACCTCGCCATCGAGCAGGCAGCCCAGGCCGCCGGGGTGACGGTGAGCGTGCCGTTTGCGCCTGGCCGGGGGGACGCCACTCAGGCCCAGACCGATGTGGCCTCGTTCGAGGTGCTGGAGCCGTTGGCCGATGGCTTCCGCAACTGGCTGAAGCAGGACTATGTGGTGACGGCGGAGGAGCTGCTGCTGGATCGCGCCCAGCTGATGGGGCTCACCGCCTGCGAGATGACGGCGCTGGTCGGCGGGATGCGGGTGCTCGGCACCAACCACGGCGCTACCGGGCACGGGGTCTTTACCGATCGGGTCGGGGTACTCAGCAACGACTTCTTCGTCAACCTGACCGACATGGACTACCAGTGGCTGCCGAAAGCGAGCAATCTCTACGAGATCCGCGATCGCCGCAGCGGCGCCCTGAAGTGGACGGCCACCCGGGTGGATCTGGTATTCGGCTCCAACTCGGTGCTGCGCGCTTATGCCGAGGTCTATGCCCAGGATGACAACAAGGAGAAGTTTGTCTGTGACTTCATCACCGCCTGGAACAAGGTGATGAATGCGGATCGCTTCGATCTGCTCGGCTAGTCCTCGAGCCGTTTGGTTATCTGCATCAGCCCCGCACACCCAAGGTGTGCGGGGCTTTTTACTGTCTGCTTTTTTGCAGAGCACCACAATCCGCCGCGCTGCGACACCCGCAGGCCGGTCGCGCAGGGGCGCTGGCATCCCTGTGCTTGGGCCAGCAGTATCATGTAACATGCTGATCCGCTGGTGATGCCCGGCGGCCACCCATTGGCCACTGATGTCCCATGAACGGACAAGGACAGAAACAAAGAGACAAGGAGTCAACCCATGCTGGAAATGCAGATCCAACCCCGCTTTCAGGAGACGGATGCCCTCGGCCATATCAACAATACGGTGCCGGCGGTCTGGTTCGAATCGGCGCGGGATCCCCTGTTCCGGATCTTCTCCCCCGATCTGGATGTGCATAACTGGCATCTGATCATCGCAGGCTATACGGTGCAGTTCAAACGGGAGCTGTTTTACGGCCAGCCGGTCACCATCAAGACCGGCGTGCGCCGCATCGGCACCAGTTCCTTTACGGTCTGGCAGGAGGCCTGGCAGGGCGGCGAACTGGCCGTCACTGCCGAAACGACCCTGATCCATTTTGACTACCGGGCCCGCCAATCCCTGCCCCTGAGCGATGCTCACCGGGAAGGGCTGCGGGCCTGGCTGACAGAGAGTTAACCACGGGCCGGATGGCCCATCACAGGAGTGTTATGTACAACTCAATGCGCAACACAGCGATCGCGCTGACCCTGGGATTCTGCTCCCTCCCTTCTCTGGCCGCTTCTCTCGCCGAGCAGTTTACCCTGATGGATAAGGGGGCCGAGAGCGCCCTCGATACCCGTCAATTCAGCCATGACGGCGTCGATATCAAGGCCTGGATCGATGGCGCCCCCGTCATCATCGCCGTGCCCATCATGAACGAGCTGGGCAAGCTGGAAGGGGAGAGCCGCTACTACTTCAAGGGCGGCAAGCTGTTCGGGGTCAAAGAGCCCGCAGCCCAGTTCGCCTTTGACGCCAGCGGCAAGCTGACCCAATGGCTGGACGAGAAGGGTCAGCCCGCCGAGTTCGTCAGCAAGATGAGCATGCAGCAGCGTCAGGAGTGGCTCACCAAGCGGGCCGCCGAGCTGAGCAAGCTGTTTGTGGTGAGCGCGGCCGAGCAGAAGGCGGCCAAGGGGGGCGTCAAGCTGAAGGGGGCAGATCTCGCTCACTGGCTCTGCAACGGCAAACTGATGGATCTCGCCCATGGCGACAAGGTGATCTTCGAGCAGGATAAGCTGAAGATTGGCGAGCAGGGGATCGAAGGGGAGGTCTCCCTGCGTCAGGAGAAGGGGTGGCAGGAGCTGAGCCTCAAGTGCGAGGTGCAGGGCACTCAGGTAACCCGCCTCACCTGGCAGCCGCTGCCGGGGGCCAACAAGCCGCAATAAGCGCAATAGCAAGGGGGCCCATCACGGGCCCCCTTCTCATTCGGTGTGTGGCTCCCCCAGCTTGAGCCGGGTGAGTGCCTCGACCCGGCGCCACTGTCCGGGCTCGAACCAGCGGGCCAGCAGCTCCTGTTGCTGTTCGGCCCGGGCCTCGTTCGGCAGTTGTCTGAGCTCGGCCAGAAAGCCGCTGAGCTGCTCCTCGAACCCTTGCCGGTTCTGCTCCAGCTGGCGCATCCGATCCACCGCTTCCGGTCCCCCCGTCTCCAGCAGCAGAGCCTCCCGTTTGGCCGGGTCCATCTGTGCCAGCTCTTGCAACTCCTCAAGCAGACGGCTGTTGGCCTCCGCCTCGCGAAACCAGTCCGGTTGCTCTGCCAGCCAGAGATCCAGCTCGCTGGCCAGCTGCGACTTGTCGCTGTCTCTTTCTTCCGCCAGCGCCCTGCGGCGCAGGGTCAGCTGCTCCATCAGTCGATCCTCGGCAAACAGCTGGGCCTGCTCCGCCGGGGTAAAGCTCTGCTGGCGCAGCTGCTCCCGCTCGTCAAACAGGATCTGCAGGCTGGCGAGGGAGATCTCGGTGGGCACCGTCAGGCTGCTCTGGGCGGAGACAAAGGTGCGATAGCGCGCCTGCAGGGCATCGGCGGCCTCCTGCTCGGGATCGTGCGGGTGGCTCTGTGCATGCTGGCTGGCTTGAGCGGGGGATGAGTCTGCCGTCGGTGCAGTGGGCCAGAGCAACACCCCGCCAAGCAGCAGGGTGATGGCGCAGGGCACGACGAGCAGGGTGGCTATCTTCATAGTCCCAGCTCCTTGAGACGGTTGGCATGCTGGCGATAGAGGGTGACCGGATCGGTCTCGAACAGATGGTGGATGCCGAAGGACTGGTTCACTTCGTCCAGATGGTTCATCCGGTAGTCGGTGCCGATCACCTTGCCGAGGTGGCTGCTGCAGACCCCGACCAGTCCGTCATTGGGCTCCTTGAAGAAGGCGCCGGTCAGCGCCAGCGCCGGATCCACCGGATCCAGCAGATTGGTCAGGTTGCCGCGCCCGCTCCAGGAGAAGTAGTAGACGCCGTTGGTCGCCTGCATCGGCCCCTCGCCACAATAGCGGCTGGGCAGCCCCTCCGGGTAGCGCTGGTTGAACTGGCTGGCTCCCTTGCTGGTGAGGGCATCGAGGGCGGCGACCGGATCTTGCGGCAGCTGGCTCCCGCCCGAGAGCAGTGAAATCATTCCGGAGAGGGCGTGGGCCGCGGCGGCAGCCAGTTTCTCGGCGGCGCTGCCGGGGGCGGCATTGGCCCGCACCAGATCGGCAATCTCTGAGCCGTAGTTGACCCCGCCGACGCTGGTGGCGGAGGCGACCAGCTCGGGGGCGACCGAGGCGACATAGCGGATGGTAGGGCCGCCGTGGGAGTGGCCGATCAGGTTGACCTTCTCGGCGCCGGTAGCTGCCAGCAGCAGCTCAACCTGGGCGAGCAGCTGCTCCCCCCGTTGTTCCGAACTGGCGGTGGCCGACACTTGGGCCACGTAGACTTTGGCACCATCCCGGCTCAGGGCCTGGGGAATGCCGTAGAAGTAATCGACCCCGAGCAGCTTGTCGAAGCCGAACAGGCCGTGCACCAGCACTATGGGGTAGCGGGTCTGGGTGTATCCGCTGGCGTGTGCCAGCATGGGCAGGGTGCAGAGCAGCACCAGAAGCCATCTCTTCATCATCAGCATCCTTGTCGATTTGTAAGGGGTTGTGAGGTGGGGCGGACTCCATGTTCGCCGGTGCCAGTATGGTGGCTGCTTGAGAAGCGGGTTGTGAGGGGGATCGCAAGTTGGGATTCAAAAGAGGTTGTGGCCATCCCTGGCCAGCGGTTGAGATGGGGAGGTGCCCTTGTGATGCCTCCCCAACCAAACGGGGCTCAGTGCCACGTCACCAGCCGGTACTGCTTCTTGCCCCGGCGCAGCAGCAGGTAGCGGCCGAACAGCCGATCGTCGGTGGTGAGCAGCTCATCCCGGCGGATCTCGCCGTTGAGGCTGATGGCGCCTGCCGCCAGCAGCTCGCGGGCGATCCGCTTCGAGTTGGCCAGACCGCTCTCTACCAGCAGGGTCACCAGATCGGTTTCCCGCTCGATACGGCAGCTTGGCATGCCATCTTGTGCCAGCTGGGCCAGATCGCTCTCGCCAAGGCGAGCCACTTCGCCGCTGAACAGCAATTCGCTGATGCGCTGCGCCGCTGCCAGCGCCCCCTTGCCGTGCACCAGCTCGGTCAGCTCGTCGGCCAGTACCTGCTGGGCCAGTTTGCGCCCTTGCCGCTTCGCATCTTCCGCCTCCAGCGCATCAATCTCGCTCAGCGACATAAAGCTGTAGTAGCGCAGGAAGCGGTATACATCCTCATCCGCCGTGCCGAGCCAGAACTGGTAGAAGGCGTAAGGGGAGGTGAGCGCCGGATCGAGCCAGACCGCCCCCCCCTCGGTCTTGCCGAACTTGGTGCCGTCTGCCTTGGTGATAAGGGGCAGGGTCATGCCGTGTACCTGCGCCTGATGGAGGCGACGGGTCAGATCCATGCCGCTGGTGATATTGCCCCACTGGTCGTTGCCGCCAATCTGCAGGGTGCAGCCGAGCCGCTGGTGCAGCACCGCAAAGTCGTAGGATTGCAGCAGAGCGTAGGAGAACTCGGTGAACGAGATGCCCTGATCCGGGCGAGCCAGCCGCTGACGCACCGATTCCCGCGCCAGCATGGCGTTGACCGAGAAGTGTTTGCCGATATCCCGCAGAAAATCGAGGGCGGACATCTGCCCCATCCAGTCGCCATTGTTGACCAGTTGCGGGGCCGACAGACCATCATCGGCGGGCAGCAGCGCCCTGATTTGGGCCGACAGGCTGGCGACCCAACCCTGCACGGTATCGGCACTGTTGAGGCTGCGCTCGGTCGCCTTGAAGCTGGGATCGCCGATAAGGCCGGTTGCCCCGCCCACCAGTGCCACCGGGGTGTGGCCCGCCAGCTGGAAGCGGCGCAGCATCAAGAGCGGCACCAGATGACCGATATGCAGGCTGCCAGCGGTGGGATCGAACCCGCAATAGACGGTGCGCGGGGTGGCAAGATGGTCGGCCAGGGCCGCCGGGTCGGAATTCTGGGCCACAAGGCCGCGCTCGGTCAGCTCATCGAGCAGGTGGGGGTTGATCATGGGTTCTCCAACAGCAGGGGGAAAAGCCGTCATCCTCGCCGTTCTGGTTGGTGGTGGATATGTCCCCTAAGGGACGGTTTTGCCACTCTCGTGCTAGCATTCAGCCATAGCGGGGAATCGCTCCCCGTCACCGGAAACGTGCCACCATGACCCAGCCATTCACCACAGATGCCTTGACCCGCAGCATGACCGAGGTGGTCGATGCCCTGCACAGCAGCGCCTTTCCGGCGGCGCTGGTGCGGCTGATCCAGCAACAGGTGGCGTTTGATTGCGCCCTGCTGCTCGGGGTGGGGCAGCGCCCCGTCTACCTCTACGACAACCTCAATCATCAGCGGGCTCTGCTGTTTGACCGCTACCTCACCAGCCACTTCAGTCAGGATCCGTTTATGCAGGCGCTGGAACAGGGCTTGCCTGCCGGCGTCTGGACCCTGGCGCAGGTCTCCCAAGGGCGGCTCGATCCCGAATATCGCCACCACTTCTATCAGGCCACCGGCTGGCAGGAGGAGGTGGGGCTGATCCTGCCGGTGCGGGATGGACTGACGCTGATGCTGTTTCTGGGGCGGCTCGACAAGCGCAGCACCCTCAGCCGTGACGAGCTGGTAAGGCTGGAGCAGCTGTTCCCGCTGGTACATTCGTTCTGTCGTCAGCAGTGGCGGCAGAGCCAGCCACTTCTGGCCCAGAGCACTGCGCTGCCAGACAGCGCCAGCCTCCGGAGAGCGGTGGAGCAGGCGATGGCGAGTGTCGGGGGGGATTTGCTCACCCGGCGCGAGCGGCAGGTGGCGGAGTTGCTGCTGCAGGGGCTGGATACCGAGGCGATCGCCGCCGAGCTCGGCATTGGCAGCGGTACGGTGAAGAATCACCGCAAGCATCTCTATGGCAAGCTGCGGCTCGGCTCGCGGGCCGAGCTGTTCAATCTCTTTCTGAACCACCTCATTACGGCGCCGGTGGAGGCATCACAGGCGTCATCGGCGGGAGATAGAGAGAGCCCGCCATAGGGCGGGCCGGGGTTACTCTAGGCGCGGGATGGTGGGAGTGGTTTCGGGCAGGATACTGAGCAACTGGTAGCGCTTCATCAGCTGCTTGTATTCATCCCCCTGTTTGACCTTGTCCAGCGCCTGTTGCAGGCGGGCAACCTGTTGCTTGTCTGCCCTCAGGTTGAAGGCGAAGCAGTTATCCTGCTCTTCAATAATCGCGACGGTGACAAAATCCTCGCTGGGAAAACCCAGCTCCTTGGCCTGATGGCGCAACATCACCTCGTTGCCCGCCACCAGATCGGTGCGCGCCATGATGAGCTGGCGCACCACCTGATCCATGCGCTCCACCGACATCATATTGCCCGGGCTGATCCCGCGGTTGAGCAGCAACTGCTCCCCGACATCTGCCTGCATCACACCGATCTGCAGCTTGGCGAGATCCGCTTTGCTGGCCACTTTGGGGGCATCCTGCTTGCGGCCGACCAGCGCGACCCTGGAGTGGCTGATGGGGCAGACCCAGAGGAAGTGGGGATCCCGCTCCTTGGTGTGCGCCGTGGTAAAGAGCACGGCCTCTTGCTGTTGGGTCAGCAGATACCAGCCGCGGGCCCAGGGCAGAAAGTGGATGGGTTGCTCCGGCTCCCCCATTTCGCGCCACATCAGGCGCAGCAACTCGACCGCCAACCCCACAGGCTGACCATTTTTATCCTGGCCATTGAGTGGCATGTTCTGCTCCGAATAGTAGATAAGTGCCGGAGCCGGGAGCGCGATAAACAGGGCGAGAGAAGCGAGAGCAGGGAGCAGACGACGCATGATGCACTCCTTGTGCGGGTAGTTACCTAAGAGTCTATGTGGCCTTTTCCATAACGTCATGATCCGGTAGCGGGATAAAAAACAGGCCACCTTGCGGTGGCCTGTCGGTTTATTTGAGCAGGGCTTCCATCTCCGCCTCTGCCTTGGCGCGCGCCTTGGCCTCCGCCGCTCTGGCGGCATCGGCGACGCTCTCTCCGGCCGTATGGGATGCGGCACTGACGGCCTGCCGGGCTGGTTCGGCAACGGCCTTGGTTGCCTCTTGCGTCGCGGTCGCAGCGGCGCTACTGACGACTTGCTTGGCTGGAGCGGCTACGGCCTTGGTCGCTTCTTGCGTCACGGTGGCGGCAGTGCTGCTGACGGCCTGTTTGGCGGGAGCGGCCACAGCCTTGGTGGCCTCTTGCGTCGCGGTCGCAGCTGCGCTGCTGACGGCTTGCTTGGCTGGAGCGGCAACGGCCTTGGTGGCTTCTTGGGTCGCTGTCGCGGCGGCACTACTGACAGCCTGTTTGGCCGGAGTGGCAACGGCTTTGGTGGCTTCTTGCGTCGCGGTCGCTGCGGCGCTGCTGACGGCTTGCTTGGCAGGAGTGGCAACAGCCTTGGTCGCTTCTTGCGTTGCAGTCGCAGCGGCACTGCTCAGCGCCTGCTTGGCTGGCGCAGTGACAGCGGTGGTTGCACTACGGGTCAGATCGGTCGCGCTTTGGCTCACAGCTTGGGTAGCCTGCCCTGTGGCGTTGGCGGCTGCGCCGCTGATAGCCTGACTTGCGCTGTTGGTCAGCGAGCCGGTGACGCCGCGAGTCACTGTGCCCAGCGCGCTGCCAAGGGAGAAGGGGGAGGTGCCACTCTGACTGGTTGCCGCACCGGTCAGGGCATTGGCCGCCGGGGTGAGCTGGCTGGCGGGGGTCTGCCAGCCCTGCATAGCGGTTGGCCAGGTCGGTGCCGTGCCCGCCAGATTTTCGCCGAAGGTCAGGGTGGTGCCATCCCCTTTTTGCAGCAATACCGACATCTGGTTGGTTTGCGAGTTCCACACCATCCCCGCCTGCTTGGCGATATCCGGCACGGGCGCATACTCGGAGACCACATAGAAAAGCGGCCCCTCCTGCTGTAACTTGTCGGCAGTCTTGAGCAACTGCATGGTGCTGTCGTAGTTGGGGCCAAGGATGGCGGTCATCCGATCCTTGATCAGGGGTTGTTCGAACAGATTGACCTCGTTCGGGTCAAAGCCGACCAGCGGCTTGAGCAGGGCCCACATCAGCTGGCTGGTGGGGCTCATCATCAGCAATGGGGCAACGCAGGCGGACAACATCAGGCTCAGGCAGGCCGCCTGAAGCAACGGCATGATACGCATTGGGATAATATCCAAATAACGATTTGATAAATAAGGTTATATTTTGTCAGGATGTGACAAATTCACCGGAAGTTTGCGCGTGGCAGCGAGAGACTGCCCGCAGGCGCTGGCAGGCTACCATATTGGTTCCACAATGCCAGCAGGCAGTATGATTGTCAGTCAAGTAAACCCCGGGACTGGTCGACTCTTCGAGAGTGCCCCCTATCGAAACAGGATCCCTCTCATGAAAAATGTACTGCTCTGCCTGCTGGCCTCCCTCTGGCTCGCCCCCGCTCTGGCCGCGTCCAAAACCACTGTGGTGAGCGAGTCTGCCAGTCCCGAGCTGGTGTTGCCGCTGGGCTCATTGCCCGAGCGGGTCTGCTGGTTTGCGGATCAGAAATATTCCGAAGGGGCCCGCATTCTGCAGGGAGATATCTGGCTGGAGTGCGGCCCGCAGAACGACCTCGAGAGCAATGGCCCGCTGGCCTGGCGCTCTCCTGCGGTGGTGTTGCCTGCCACCCGTGGTGCGAAAGATCAGAAGACGATTTCCGTGGGTCAGTGAGGCTTTTCTTGATCCAGCTAAAGACATGGACGTGATCCCTGTCGCATAATGCAGCTCCTTTCTTCTCTTGGCTGGAACCTAAGAAATGGCTCGTCGCTCTTCCAATGCACAACGTCGTCGCAGTAGCTGGTGGTACAAACGCTTGTTGGCAAGGGAGCGGGAAGAGCGCGAAGCGCGTTCCGTCCGGGATTGATACTGCATTGAAAAACGGAGCCTCGGGCTCCGTTTTTGTTGCTGGTAATTTGCCGTCTGGTTATCTTGTCCACCCATCGCATACCTTGTTGCCCTATGCCATCGGCAACTATCCAGAGAGCTGAAACTGTGAGAGTCGACGTTGTCTCCTACAACCCCCAATGGCCAGCCAGCTTTGTAGCTGAAGATGTTCAATTACGCAGTGCGCTGGATAACTGCTTGCTAGCTGTCCACCATATCGGCAGTACCTCTGTCGTCGGTTTGGCCGCCAAGCCCATCATCGACATCATGCTGGAGGTATCATCGCTGGAGCGACTCGATGAGCAGAACGGTCAGCTGGAGGCGCTGGGCTATGAGGCGATGGGTGAGTGCGGGATTGCGCGCCGCCGCTATTTTCGCAAGGGGGGTGATGAGAGAACCCACCAGATCCACGCCTTCTTGCAAGGGGATGACCATGTGCATCGCCATCTGGCCTTTCGTGACTATCTAAGGGCCCATCCTGCGGTATGCCGGGAATACGCCGAGTTAAAGCAGGCGGTAGCCGCGAGCTGTCAGCACGATATCGAGCGCTACTGTGCGGGCAAGAATGCCTTTGTCAAAGAGCATGAGGCGAACGCGTTGCGGTGGCTGGCCGGGCAGGTGCCTGCTCTCTGAGCGAGCTTGCTCGCCATAGAAAACGGGGGCCATCAGGCCCCCGTTTTGTTTTTGCAGATCTTGCCTGCTTGCGGCTTAGCGCTGCAAGGCGGCCAGTGCCAGTTCGACTCGTTTGGCGTACTCGGGGTCGGCCTGCTCGAAGTGTTTGAGCTGGGCTGCGACGATGGCGTCATCCTCCACATTGATGAGGGAGCGGGCCAGGTTGGCGGCGAGCCGCGAACGCTGTCCCTCGTCCATGATGCGGAACAGGTTGCCCGGCTGGCTGTAGTAGTCGCTGTCGTAGTCACGGAAGTCGTAGTGCAGGGCGGCCCCTTCCAGGCTCAGCGCCGGTTCGTGCTGTTCGCTCGGCTGCTGGGTACCGAAACGGTTCGGCTGGTAGTTGGGGCTGGCGCCGCCATTGCTGTCTGCCCGCATGGCACCGTCACGATGGGCACCGTGATGGAACGGGCAGAGCGGGGCATTGACCGGCAGCAGACCGTGGTTGACGCCAAGGCGATAGCGCTGGGTGTCGCCGTAGGAGAAGAGCCGCCCTTGCAACATGCGATCCGGCGAGAAGCCGATACCGGGCACCACGTTGGCCGGGGTAAAGGCGGCCTGCTCCACATGGGCGAAGTAGTTGTCCGGGTTCTGGTTGAGCTCCAGCACGCCCACCGGGATCAGCGGGTAGTCGCTGTGCGGCCACACCTTGGTGAGGTCGAACGGGTGGATGTTGTAAGTCTGGGCTTCGGCCTCCGGCATCACCTGCACATAGACCTTCCAGCGCGGGAAGTCGCCCCGCTCGATGGCATTGAACAGATCCGCCTGACTGGTCTCCCGATCCTGCCCGACGGCGGTGGCGGCCTCTTCATCGGTGTAGAAGCTGTGGCCCTGCTCGGTCTTGAAGTGGAACTTGACCCAGAAGCGCTCGTTGGCGTCGTTGATAAAGCTGAAGGTGTGGCTGCCGTAGCCGTTCATCTCCCGCAGGCTCTTGGGGATGCCGCGATCGCTGAACAGTATGGTGACCTGATGCAGGGATTCCGGATGGCGTGACCAGAAGTCCCAGGCGGCGGTGGCGCTGCGCAGGTTGGTGCGCGGATCCCGCTTCTGGGTGTGGATGAAGTCAGGGAATTTCAGCGGATCGCGGATGAAAAAGACCGGGGTGTTGTTACCCACCAGATCCCAGTTGCCCTGCTCGGTATAGAACTTGAGAGCGAAGCCGCGCACATCGCGTTCGGCATCGGCGGCGCCCTTCTCACCAGCTACGGTGGAGAAACGCAGGAACACCGGTGTTTGCTTGCCGATGGCGCTGAACAGATCGGCCTTGCTGAACTGGCTGATGTCGTGGGTCACGGTAAAGGTGCCGTAGGCGCCCGAGCCCTTAGCGTGAACCACCCGCTCGGGAATGCGCTCGCGGTCGAAGTGGGCGAGTTTCTCCATCAACCAGATGTCTTGCATCAATACGGGGCCGCGCGGGCCGGCGGTGAGGCTGTTGTTGTTGTCGACGACGGGGGCGCCGTTGGCGCTGTGCAGGGTCTTGTCAGTCATGGCTTCTCTCCTTGTTGATATGGGGTCAGCCTACGGATCTGCACCGTGCTCGGCCAATGGGCCTTTCCTCGCCCTTTGATAGGCAAGACAAATGGGTGCGGGTAGGGGGTGTGTAACTGCGCCGGATATTGCATGATGGTGGCTTCGAGAAGGAGCCTCATATGCAGATTACTATCCGTCATGCCGAACCCGCTGATGCCCCCGCCTTGCGGGATCTCTATTCCATGCCCAATGCTCAGGCGGGCACTATGCACCTGCCCACACCTCCCCTTAGCCAGTGGCAGAAGCGGTTGGAGAGCAGTGATGTGGTCGCCTTGGTGGCGGAGGTAGAGGGGCTGCTGGTGGGCCAGATCTCCTTGCACGTAGAACCCAATCCCAGACGCAAGCATGTGGCCGGGATCGGTATGGGGGTACGGGATGACTGGGCTGGCAAAGGGGTGGGCTCTGCCCTGATGGCCGCGGCGCTGGATCTGGCCGATAACTGGCTCAACCTGCACCGGATTGAGCTGACCGTCTATACCGACAATGAGGCCGCACAGGCGCTTTATCGCAAGTTCAGTTTTACCGAGGAGGGGCGAGCCCGTGACTATGCCTTCCGCCAGGGGCGCTATGTGGATGCGCTCTATATGGCCAGAGTCGCGGGGGGCGCCAGTCGCTAACGGTATGGTCGATTATCAGGCCAGATTGCGCCCGGTGATCCGGGCGCTGGAGCAGAATCCCGATCTCTCCATCGAAACGCTGGCAAGCAGTGCCTGCTTGTCTTTCTACCATTTTCACCGGGTGTTTACGGCTGTGGCGGGGGAGACGCCCGGGGAGATGTGTCGTCGTCTGCGCATCCAGCGGGCTGCTTGGCAGCTCTGCTATACCGATGCCAGTGTCACGGCCATTGCGTTGGGGGCAGGGCTCGCCAGCTCCCAGGCGTTTGCCAAGGTATTTCGCCGTTACTATGGTTGCACGCCGGGAGAGTTTCGCCGCGACAAGAGCAAGAATGGACACTTGATGAGCAAGGATGGACACGCACTTGTGCAGCCGAATCCTTATGCTGAGGGTCACTCATCAGCAAGGAGCAATACCATGAAAACCATCGAGATGGACGCCCGCACTCTGGCCTATATGCGTGTCACCGGCCCCTATGGCGAGGGGTATGGTCCCGTTTGTAGTCAGCTGCATCAGTGGGCCAGCGCCCGCGGTCTGGAAGGTGGGGAGTGGATCTTCATCTATCACGATAACCCCGAGGTGACTCCGCCAGCCCAGTGTCGCACTGACATCGGGGTGACGGTGCCTGCGGGGACGGTGGGGATGGGTGCGGTCGAGATCCAGATTATTCCCGCCGGTCGTTATGCCCAGTCCCGTTATCTTATTACCGACCGCAGTCAGTATGGCCCGCGTTGGCAGGAACATATCGGCGACATCGTTGCTGCCGGGCTGGAGTTTGGCAATGGTCCCTGCTTCGAGCTCTATCACAGCATGAGCGATGATCCGGTGCAGGACGATGTCAGCTTTTGCTCCAGCCTCAAGGGGTAGGGCGCAGAAGGGAAAGCTGAGCGGTACATCATGTTGCGCAGAAACGAGAGAGCCGGACAGTGTCCGGCTCTTGTGCATCTGGCTGCTGGGCGGCGGTTAGCGCTGGAACCCCTTCTGGGCGAACTTGGGACGGGCGTTCATGATCTGCTCCACCTGCTCGTCGCTCATCTTGCCGCGCGACAGTCCCAGCACCTTGTAGGTGAGCAGCGGTCGGGCGGGCAGGGCGATCATCAGGGCGCGGATCTGGTTCTCGTCCTCTTTCTCGCGCGTCGGTTTGCCGTAGGCGTAAGTGAGGACGCCGGCATCCATCAGGTTTTTGACGGCGGGCTCGGTGATCGGCAAGTTTATGACGCTTTTACGCTGCAGCACGAACTCGCGCAGCACCGCCTTCTCGTTGAAGTCGAGGAAGCCGATCATCTGGGCCAGCTGGTCCTGCTGACGGCGCGCCTGCCACTCTTCGCATGCCCACTCCCAGGCGATCAGGAAGCCCTGACTGCAGAAGTAGGAGATGGCGATCAGCATGCCGACCCCCAGCCAGGCCGCATGATCCGCAGCCCACTGGCTGACGGCCCCTTTCATCAGCCCGGCCGGAAACAGCAGAATGATGCTGCAGCAGAGCAACAACCAGACCATCAGCCAATTGAGGCGGTTCAGTTGATAGAAATGTTGGATCCACCGTTTCATTGTTCATCCTTCCCAAACTGTTGTGGATAGTGAACTACCTACAGCAATCGGTGTGCCAACAGCGCAATAGCGGTGGGGAGGAGGGACTGGCGAGGTTACATTCCCTTACAACTTATTGAATGAGTTGTCATTAATTTGCCTTGTGAGGCGGTGGTCGAGTTGCTAAAACGTCTCCTCAGTCATTGGGGAGTAGCAACCCGCCCGCATTCCGGGCCGGGCCCATGTCAACACTCTTGGATCCTCGCATCCATGGCATGGGCGGCGATAGGCACTATCGCTCTGCAAGACCTTTGGCCTCGATATGCACGCCAGCCGGGCGAGCCATGTCGGGTCCATCGGTTATTCTGCTCGCCTGGCGGTATCTATTATGTTGATTACCCTGCTGTTATTTCTCGTCTCTGCGGTCACCATCTACCTTGCCTGCGAATACTTCGTCAACGGCATCGAGTGGACCGGCCACCACTTTAAACTCTCCCAAAGCGCCACCGGTTCGCTGCTGGCGGCACTGGGTACGGCGCTACCCGAGTGTATCGTGACCCTGACCGCTCTGCTGATGGGCAACACAACCGCCCAGCAGGAGATCGGCATTGGCGCCGCCCTTGGCGGGCCGCTGGTGTTGGCGACCATCGGCTATGCGGCAGTCGGCCTCACCCTGCTGCTTTGCATGGGGCGTACCGAACGGGCCATCGATGGCGAGGTGCAGCGCGAGATTGGCCGGGATCAGCGCTGGTTTATCGGCATCTTTCTGGTGGCGACCGCACTGGGGCTGGTCGCCTTCACCGGCAAGAGCTGGTTGGCCCCGCTCTTCCTGCTGGTCTACCTCGTCTATGTAAGGCGCGAGCTGAAACAGAGTGACAGCCACGAAGTCGAATTGCCGGAGCCCCTCAAATTGGCACCCGATGCCGGGATCCCGCCCCTTGGCAAGGTGTTGCTGCAGACGTTGGCTGCGCTGGTGGTGGTAGCGCTGGCGGCCCAGCTGTTTGTCCATCAGCTGGAGAGCATGGGCGAGCTGTTTGGCCTCTCTCCGGTGCTGGCGGCCCTGCTGCTGAGTCCGGTGGCGACCGAGATGCCGGAGCTGATGAACGTGCTGATCTGGGTGCGGCAGGGAAAGAACCGGCTGGCGCTGGCCAATATCTCCGGGGCCATGATGATCCAGGGCACTATCCCCAAGGCATTCTGCTTGATCTTCACCCCCTGGTTGCTGGATGGTGCCATGATGGCCTCCTCGCTGGTGACGCTGCTGGCAGTGGGCTTGCTCTGGTGGGGGTTCAGAAAGGGAACCATGACCGCCGGGCGGTTGGCACTGGTCGGCCTGCTCTATCTCGGTTTTTGCGGCTGGTTGCTGGTGAGCTGAAGCGGGAAGCGCGGATATGAAAAAGCCCCCTTGGCAGGGGGCTTTGTTGTAGCGGTTGGACGGTGCGCTTACAGGGCGGCGATCTCGGCCTGCTGGGCTTCCAGCTTGGTCAGCTGGAGACGGTAATCTTCCAGCTTCTCGCGCTCTTTGGCGATGACCGCTTCCGGTGCCTTGGCGACGAAGGCTTCGTTGCCGAGTTTGCCTTCGATACGGCCGCACTCGCCCACCAGACGGGCAACCTCTTTGGCCAGACGGGCCAGTTCGGCATCCTTGTCGATGAGACCGGCCATCGGGATCATCAGCTCGGTGGCACCGATCAGCTTCTTCACTGACAGTGGGGCGGTTTCACCGTCCGCCAGTACGTGGATGGATTCCAGACGGGCCAGCGACTTGAGGAAGGCCTCGTTGTCAGCGGCGCGCTGGGCATCCTTGGCATCGCACTGGAGCAGCACGTTGAGGGGCACGCTCGGTGCCACGTTCATCTCGGCGCGGATGTTGCGGATGCTGACGATGAACTCCTTCACCCACTCCTGATCCGCCATCGCGGCTTCGTCCACCTTGGCGGCGTCGAACTCCGGGAAGGCTTGAATCATGATGGTGTCGGCGTGTACGCCAGCCAGCGGGGCGACCGATTTCCAGATGGTCTCGGTGATGAACGGGATGATCGGGTGTGCCAGACGCAGCAGGGTTTCCAGCACTGTCACCAGGGTGTGGCGGGCAGCGCGCTGCTCGGCCTCGGAACCCTTGGTCAGTACCGGCTTGGTCAGCTCCAGATACCAGTCACAGAACTGGTTCCAGATAAATTCGTACAGCACGCCAGCCGCGATGTCGAAGCGGTAGGTATCGAGGGCGGTACGGAAGTCACGGATGGCCACTTGCAGCTGGGACTGGATCCAGCGATCCGCCAGACTGAACTGCATCTCGCCACCGGCAAAACCGCAGTCCTGATCTTCGGTGTTCATCAGCACATAGCGGGAGGCGTTCCACAGCTTGTTGCAGAAGTTGTTGTAGCCGTCCAGGCGCTTCATGTCCCAGTTGATGTCACGACCGGTAGAGGCCAGCGCCGCCAGCGTGAAGCGCAGGGCGTCGGTGCCGTGGGCATCGATCCCTTCCGGGAACTGCTTGGCAGTACGCTTGGCGATCTTCTCGGCCATCTGCGGCTGCATCATGTTGCCTGTGCGCTTCTCCAGCAGGTCTTCCAGCGAGATGCCATCGATCATGTCGAGCGGGTCCAGCACGTTGCCCTTGGACTTGGACATCTTCTGGCCCTCTTCGTCACGGATGAGGCCGGTGATGTAGACGGTCTTGAACGGGACTTGCGGCTGGCCGTTTTCGTCCTTGATGAAGTGCATGGTCATCATGATCATCCGGGCAATCCAGAAGAAGATGATGTCGAAGCCGCTCATCAGTACGTCGGTCGGGTGGAAGGTCTTGAGTGCCTCGGTGTTGTTCGGCCAGCCCAGAGTGGAGAAGGTCCACAGGGCGGAGCTGAACCAGGTGTCGAGCACGTCTTCGTCCTGACGCAGTACGGTTACGGCCGGGATGCTGTGTTTGGCGCGCACTTCATCTTCGCTGCGGCCAACGTAGACATTGCCGGCGTCGTCATACCATGCCGGGATGCGGTGACCCCACCACAGCTGACGGGAGACGCACCAGTCCTGAATGTCGCGCATCCAGGAGAAGTACATGTTTTCGTACTGCTTCGGCACGAACTGGATGCGGCCATCTTCCACCGCCTCGATGGCGGTCTTGGCCATCGGTGCGACGCGCACGTACCACTGGTCGGTCAGCATTGGCTCGATGGGCACGCCACCGCGATCGCCGTAAGGCTGTTGCAGCACGTGATCCTTGATCTCGTCCAGCAGACCCAGCTCTTCCAGCTTGGCCAGAATCGCTTTACGGGCGGCGAAGCGCTCCAGACCGGCGAACTCGGCCGGCAGGGCTGCGTCATAGGCAGTGCTCGGGTTGCCGTTGGTGTCGACCACTTCGGCCTCGGCACGCACATGAGCGTCCAGAGTGAAGACGTTGATCATCGGCAGGCTGTGGCGCTTGCCCACTTCGTTATCGTTGAAGTCGTGGGCCGGGGTGATCTTCACGCAACCTGTGCCCTTCTCCATGTCGGCGTGTTCATCGGCGACGATGGGGATCAGGCGGTTCACCAACGGCAGCAGGATGTGCTGGCCGATCAGCGCCTTGTAGCGCGGGTCTTCCGGGTTCACAGCCACGGCGGTATCGCCCAGCATGGTCTCCGGACGGGTGGTGGCGACGATCAGGTAATCCTTGCCTTCGGCGGTCTTGGCGCCGTTGGCCAGCGGGTAGCGCAGGTGCCACATGTGGCCCTTGATCTCGCGGTTCTCCACTTCCAGGTCGGAGATGGCGGTGTTGAGTTTCGGGTCCCAGTTCACCAGACGCTTGCCGCGGTACATCAGGCCATCTTCGTAAAGACGGACAAATACTTCCTGCACGGCGGCGGAGAGACCCTCATCCATGGTGAAGCGCTCGCGCTCCCAATCCACGGAGTCGCCCAGACGGCGCATCTGGCGGGTGATGGTGCCACCGGACTCTTCCTTCCACTGCCAAATCTTGTCGATGAAGGCATCACGGCCGTAATCGTGGCGAGTCTTGCCCTCTTCTGCAGCGATCTTGCGCTCAACCACCATCTGGGTGGCGATACCGGCGTGGTCGGTACCTGCCTGCCACAGGGTGTTCTTGCCCTGCATGCGGTTGTAGCGGATCAGGGTATCCATCAGGGTTTGCTGGAAGGCGTGACCCATATGCAGGCTGCCGGTGACGTTCGGCGGCGGGATCATGATGCAGAAGGAGTCTTTGCTGGTGTCGCCGTGGGGCTTGAAGTAACCCTGGGCTTCCCAGTGCTGATAGAGCGCCTGTTCGATGGCGTTGTGATTAAAAGTCTTTTCCATGGTCTCGCCGTAATCTGGATGGATGGAGTCTGGTGTTGATTCTTTATGGATCAATTGGTTGCAGTCAGGGCTGCGCCGGATCCGGTGCGGCAAGGACGGGCTGATCCCTCATTTCGAGGGTATGGCCTGCCTGGCGATAGTGCTTGTAGCGCTCGCGGGCTTGCTGCTTTTGTGTTTCGTCAGTGGGGACAAAATCTACCACTTGAGCGAAGTGTCCTGCAAACAAAGGTGTCGCAGTGGCCAGATTGATGAGGCGGGCGTAGCGCCGTTTCGGTGGCTGATAGCCGATCTCCACCGGGGCCATGCCGCTTTCGCCCTGCAACTGGTGCGGCACGAAGCGCTCCGGCGGCAGTTGCCACAACAGCTCGTCCAGACGCAGAGCCTGGGCCTCATCGTTGCAGAACAGGTAGATATGGCCCGCGCCCCACGACTCGGCCGCAAGAGTGCAGGCCAGTCGCTCGACCGCAGAGGCCTGCGCGTCATCCTGTTCGCTCATCAGATAAAAGGTCACTTGGCTCATCAGGTTGATCCCGTTTTGCGGTGACGGACTGTTGACCGCCTCATGAGGCTGACGGGGCGTTTCCCGTCCGCAGCTCACTGATTCAAGAATGAAACAAGGAAGAGGCGGGCCTCTTCCTTGTGGTTCAGGGTAACGCCAACCCTTCCGATGCAGCCATCGGCAGGGGCCGGAGAGTTACTCTTTCTCTTCGATATCCACGCCAGCCCGGTTCAGCAGGAACTGGGTCAGCAGGGGTACCGGACGACCGGTAGAGCCTTTGTCCTTGCCACTTTTCCAGGCGGTCCCGGCGATATCCAGGTGGGCCCAGTTGTACTTCTTGGTGAAGCGTGACAGGAAGGCGGCCGCGGTGATTGTGCCGGCCGGACGACCACCGATGTTGGCCATGTCGGCGAACGGGCTGTCAATCTGCTCCTGATACTCGTCGAACAACGGCAGACGCCAGGCGCGATCTCCCGCCTGCTCGGAGGCGTTTAGCAGCTCGTGGGCCAGCGGGTTGTGGTTGGCCAGCAGACCCGAGGTGTGGTGGCCCAGTGCGATGACGCAGGCACCGGTCAGAGTCGCCACGTCGATCACGGTTTCCGGATCGAAGCGGTCCACATAGGTCAGCGCATCACACAGCACCAGACGACCTTCCGCATCGGTGTTGAGCACTTCGATGGTCTGGCCGGACATGGAGGTGAGGATGTCACCCGGACGATAGGCGTTGCCACCTGGCATGTTCTCGCAGCCTGCCAGCACGCCGATGACGTTGATCGGCAGTTGCAGCTGGGCCAGCGCATGCATGGTACCGAGCACGGAGGCGGCGCCACCCATGTCGTACTTCATCTCGTCCATGCCGTCGGCCGGTTTGATGGAGATGCCGCCGGAGTCAAAGGTCAGACCCTTGCCGACCAGCACGATGGGCTTGGCATCCGGATGACCCTTGTATTCGATGATAGCCATCATGGCTTCGTTGTCGGAGCCGCGAGCCACCGCCAGATAGGAGTTCATGCCGAGTTCGGCCATCTCCTGCTCGCCCACCACCTTGGTGGTGATGTTGTCGTAGGCATCTGCCAGACGACGGGCCTGGGAGGCCAGATAGGCCGGGTTGCAGACGTTGGGCGGCATGTTCGCCACGTCGCGGCAGACCCGCACACCCTTGGCCACGGCCAGACCGTGAGCGATGGCTTTTTCACCAATGGTCAGTTCCCGACGCGTCGGCACGTTGAATACCAGCTTGCGCAGCGGGCGACGTGGCTCGGCCTTGTTGGTCTTGAACTGATCGAAGCTGTAGAGGCCCGCCTTGGTGGTTTCTACCGCCTGGCGCACTTTCCAATAGGTATCCCGACCCTTGACGTGCAGCTCGGTCAGGAAGCAGACCGCTTCCATGGAGCCGGTTTCGTTCAGGGTGGTGATGGTCTTGTTGATGATCTGCTTGTACTGGCGTTCGTCGAGTTCCCGCTCCTTGCCGCATCCGACCAGCAGTACGCGCTCGCTGAGCACGCCCGGTACTTGATGCAGCAGCAGCATCTGGCCTGGTTTCCCTTCCAGGTCGCCACGGCGCAGCAGCGAACTGATATAGCCATCGCTGATCTTGTCCAGTTGTTCGGCAACCGGAGAGAGGCGACGAGGCTCAAATACGCCGACTACGACGCAGGCGCTCCGTTGCTTCTCTGGACTGCCACTCTTTACACTGAACTCCATGGAATCTCCTACATCCTAAAGACAAAAGGCACCTTTTATTGAATAATGCGGTGCTTGTTGGGGTATCAGAGGCGGAGCGAACAGCCACAGGCTCCGCAGTTCAAACTGGTAAAAATCCAATATACGGCCCTATTTTTCAGGCATTCGACTAAAAACACAAGTTTACTTGGGAATGACTGTGATCGTTTTCCGATATTTGTTCAGGGAAACCCTGAAAACCCAGCTGGCAGTGTTATTCGTATTGCTGCTTATCTTTGTCAGCCAACAATTTATCAAGATCATCGGTGACGCCGCCGATGGCGAGGTGCCGACACGTCTGGTCTCCACCCTGCTGCTGCTCAACTTGCCCAATATGGCGCTGTTGATGCTGCCTATCAGTCTCTTTTTAGCCATTTTGTTTGCCCATGGTCGCCTCTACGCCGAAAGCGAGATGACGGTGATGCATGCGGTCGGCTTCAGCCACCGTTTCGTGATGCGCAGCGCCATGTTGCTGGCCTTGCTGACGGCGGTGGTCGCGGCGTTCAACACCGGCTGGATCGCCCCGCAAGCCAAGGAGCGCGAGTATCAGGTGATCGACGAGTTCAAGTCGGACCCAGGTATCTCCTTCCTGCAGGCGGGCCGCTTTATGGAGCTCGACAAAGGGCGTCTGGTTGCCTATATCCAGGATTTGAACGACAACGGCTCAAAACTGCAAAAGATCTTCGTGCTGCAGCGGGCGGAGGGGAACAATCCTCCCTCGGTGGTGGTGGCGACCGAAGGGGTGGTGACGGTCGATGAGAACGGCCTGCAGTGGCTGACCCTGATGGATGGCTCCCGCTACGAAGGGAACTTCTCCGGCAAGCAGTTCCAGATCTCCGATTTTCGCGAATATGGTCTGGTGATCCGTCAGCAGGAGATGGAGCGTTCCAACCGCAAGGCGGCGGCCAAGCCGACCATGGAACTGTTTGGTACCCAGGACAACGCCATGATGGCGGAATTGCAGTGGCGTATCTCGCTGCCCCTCTCCATTCCGGTGCTCACCCTGTTGGTAGTTCCGCTGGCGCGGGTCAATCCCCGTCAGGGGCGCTACGCCAAGCTGTTACCGGCCATCATGCTCTATCTCTCCTACTTCCTGCTGCTCAGCGCCGCCCGTTCGGCCATCGACAGCGGTCGGCTGCCCTACTGGCCGGGGATGTTCCTGGTGCCGCTCGGTTACCTGCTGTTTATCGGCCTGCCCCTCAATCTGCAGGGCACCAGCTGGTGGAACGGGGTGAAAGGGCGCTATTTCAACAGAAAATCAGCATGATGCTGCAACATAGGAACTTCTGCTGATGTTTGGCATTCTCGATAGATATATCGGTAGGGTCATCTTTATGTCGATCCTGCTGTGTGAAATCACGCTGGTTGGCCTTGCGGCGCTCATCAAATATGTGGAGCAGCTCAAGTCGGTCGGTGACGGCAACTACGACATGATCAATGCCCTCTACTATGTGCTGCTCTCCATGCCCAAGGAGGCGGTGCTCTTCTTCCCGCTGGCCGCGTTGCTGGGTGGCCTGATTGGTCTGGGTCAGCTGGCGACCAGCTCCGAGCTGGTGGTGATGCAGGCGGCGGGTCGCTCCAAGATCAGTATCGTGATGGCTGCGCTCAAGACGGCGATCCCGCTGATGATCATGGTGGGGTTGATGGGGGAATATGTGGCCCCCATCGCCAAGCGGATGGCAGATGACATCAAGGCGGGCGCGCTCTCCGAAGGTCGTCTGACGGTTTCCGCCTACGGGGTGTGGGCTCGCGATGGCAACAACTTCGTCAATATCAACGGGGTGCGTAACGATGGCGCCCTCACCGGCATCACCCTCTATCGCTTCACCCCCGAGCGCAAGCTGATCGACGTGGTGCAGGCGCAGGAGGGGGTGTTTGAGCGTCACCACTGGCTGCTCAAGCAGACCCAGGTTACCCGCTTCGACGATCCCGCGCAGATCCGCAGCGAGCAGCATGACAAGATGGAGTGGAGCTCGGAGCTGACGCCCAAGCAGCTGGGGGTGGTGAGTATCGACCCCGAGAACCTCTCGGTCTCCGGTCTGCTCGACTACATCGGCTATCTCGATGCCAACAAGCAGGATGCCGGTCGCTACAAGCTGGAGATGTGGCGCAAATTGCTGTCACCACTCTCGGTGGTGGCGATGATCCTGCTGGCCTCCTCCTTCATCTTTGGCCCGCTACGCTCGGTGAGCATGGGGGCGCGGATGCTGATGGGGATCATGACCGGCTTCGCCGTCTACGTGAGTGATCGGGTGTTTGGCCCCATCAGTCTGGTCTATGCGGTACCGCCGATTCTGGCGGCTATCGCGCCCAGCTTGCTGTTTGGCGGCATCTCCTTCTACATCCTCAGCCGCAAGCAGTAATCCGCACGGGATTATGAGGAAATGCAAAGAGGGCACCTGTTGGTGCCCTCTTTCGTTGCTGCATTGATCCGGGATTACTTGTTCAACAATTCCAGATTTTCCTGCTTGCTCAGCACGATCACTTCGCACTCAGCCCAGATATCCTGAAACGCCCGTGGGCGCTGGCGGTTGAACAGGCACATCAGGTTGCCCAGACCAAAGGCGGCGGTAGCGAGACGGATCAACGCCTGGGTAACGCGGATGTGGCTGCCATCCTCGTTCTGAATGCGCAGCCGCCAGGCGCGCATGCCGACGGTCTGGCCAGCGCGGGTCCAGAACCAGGTGTAGAAACCGCAGATGACGAAGGCGAGCCACAGGGTGTAGATCAGGCTCAGGTGGTGGCGGGTCAGCAACCAGACGGTATCTTCACCCGCCGGTACGCTGGCCATGCCGGTGACCAGCAACAGCTTGGCGACACCCATGCCGATGAAGCCAGCGATGATCAGCAGCGAAGTCACCACCAGCGCATCATAGATGAGGGCGCCGAGGCGACGCATCAGACCCGCTGACGGGTATGGCTGAGTGGCGGGAGAGGGGGATTTTTGTTGGACTTTTTTAGGCTTGGCCATCGTTTTTATTCCATTAAGATGATGGCGGCATTCTATGTAACTGGCCCTGCATCGGCAAGGCGTTGAATAAATGAACAAACGGGAGTGTTCAATCGAAAAACACCTTGCATGGCATCGCGCCATTCGTATAATCCCTCGCAGTTGCCCGGGTGGCGAAATCGGTAGACGCAGCGGATTCAAAATCCGCCGGTGAATAACCGTGTCGGTTCGAGTCCGACCCCGGGCACCATCAAATTCATGACAAAAGGCCATCAGCAATGATGGCCTTTTGTTTTTTTGGCGTTTCTGCGCTTTTGGGGCGTTACTGTTGAGCTGGCAGTACTTCCTGTTACCTCTTGGTATCCCTTCTCTTTTCCTGCTCTCCATTATTTCCTTTTCTTGATATAGCCGCTGACGGCATCACCGCCAGCGGCCTGTTTCTATTGCGGTTTTTTCCAAACCTTGCTGCATCAGAATATGGTTGCCGCACTATCCCAGCAGGGCAAACAGCAGGGTACCGAGGGTGCCTGCGAGCGTCAGCGCGATGATGGCTCTGGGTGTGCCGTGCAGCTTGGTCCACATAAACAGGCTGGTGAGGGCGAGCAGCAGCAGGGCCAGGGCGGCGATATCGCCAAACAGCTGCCAGCCGAGGCCGGTGCCCATGCCGCGGTGCAGCCGGTTGAGGCTGGCGGCAAAGTTGGCCAGTTGCAGGTCGGTACGTACCAGCAGGGTACCCTCAACATAGCTGGCAGCCACGCTCTGGCTGAGGGTGACGCCGCGCATTTCCCACTTGGCGGGCAGGATGAGCAGGCCGTTCGGGGTGGGCAGGGTCTGGGCCGGGGTGATCATGGTTCGCCCGTCGGCAAAGGTATCGGGATAGCGCTGTTGCAGCAGGATTTTCAGCTGCTCCGGGCTGGCGAGTGGCGCCTTGAGCACTATCTCTTCACTCGATTTGTCGGTGTGGGGGCCGGGGATGGGCAACACGGCACGGTGTTGCAGCCAGAGACCGGTGATGCCGTACATCAGCATCAGGGCGAGGGTAAAAAAACCGGCCCAGGCATGGAGGCGGCGTACCCATTTGTTGTTGTGAAGGGGAACTCTTCTGCGTTTCATCGTGGTTGCTTCATAAAAAACTGGCCAGCAAGGGCTGGCCAGTCGGGGTGGTTGTCACAGAGTTCAGAAACGGTAGGTACCGGTCAGGCTCAGCTGACGGGGTGTACCCGGCATGATCTGGTTGGCACTGGTGGCGCTGACGAAGTACTCGTGGTCGGTCAGGTTTTCGGCGCTCAGCTCGGCTTCCCACTGCTGCCAGCGATAACCGGCGCGCGCATCGAAGCGGGCGTAACCGGGCAGTGTGGTGGTGTTGGCGTTGTCGGCAAAGCGATCGCCCACCGCCGTTACTCCGGTTTCGCCGAACCAGCCCTGCTCGCCACTCTTGTAGCCGAGATAGAGCTGGCCATTCTGACGGGAGACGTTCATCGGGCGCTTGCCCTGCAGATCCGCATCCGCCTTGACCTGCTCCGCATCCTGAATGGCGAAGCCGCCACGCAGATAGATCTCGTCGGTCAGCTCGGCACGGGCGCTCAGCTCGACACCCTCGGTACGCTGCAGGCCGGTGAGGATCACCTTGGTGGGATCCAGCGGATCCTTGGTGCGCTTGTTGTACATCTCCAGTCGATAGAGGGAGAGGGTGGTCGCCAGCTTGCCGTTCAGCCAGTCACTCTTCACGCCACCTTCGTAGAGGCGGGTGTGCTGGGGTTCCAGCCCGTTATTCTTGTCGCCCGGGGTGATGCCGATCAGCTCGCCGCCCACCGGAGTGAAGGTCTTGCTGTAGGAGGTGTAGAAGGCGTGATCCTCTAGGGGATTCCACACCAGACCGAGGCGCGGGCTCAGGCTGTTGACCGAGACGCTCTCCTCCTTGTTGAGGTCGTAGCGGCGACTGGTGACGGTGAAGTCGTCACGGCGCAGCCCGCCAACCAGATGCCAGTCACCCAGGCTGAGCTGATCCTGCAGATAGAGGCCATTGCCGCGCACCTTGTGTTTGGCGTCGCTGGAGAGCTTCATGGCGCCATTGTAGGTAGGCAGTGAGCCCGGATCGTAGAGATTGCCAGACGGAATGGCGGTGGCGTTCTGGTAGAGCTTGGGTGTGCGCTCCTGCCAGTTCTGCTCGAAGCCAACCAGCAGGCGATGTTCCACCGGGCCGGTCTGGAACAGACCTTCGGCCTCGGTGTTGCTGATCAGGTTCTTCGCTTTCAGATCCTGCTGCCAGCGGGAGCGGGTCACCTGATCCCCTTTGACGCTGGTGACATAGGTGTTGTCAAACTGGCTGTCGAGGGTGGAGTAACCGAGCTGCTGGCGCAACTGCCACTGATCGTTGATATCCCAGGAGAGGCGTGAGCGGGTGGATTGTGCCACGTCATCGATGAAGTCGCGGCTGGTATCGCTGTAGACATACTCTCGCGGCACATCGGCCGGACGGCCATTGACCCCGGGAATGCCGCGATCCGGGGTGCGGTCATGTTCGTTGCGCTCGTACTGCACCAGCCAGTTGAGGTTGTCGCTGATCTCCCAGTTGGCGGAAGGGGCCAGCAGAGTGCGCTTGCTCTTCACGCCGTTGCGGAAGCTATCTTTGTCCTCTTGCGCCATGTTGAGGCGCAGTTGCACCTGCTCACTCGCCTCGCCATTGAGGTCGGCGGCCAGACGCTGGCTGTCAAAGCTGCCGACCCGGGCGGTGACGCTGGACTCCTGCCCTTTTTGCGGCTTCTTGCTGACCCGGTTGACGATGCCCCCCGTGCTGCCGCGGCCGTAGAGCACGGCAGCCGGGCCCTTGAGCACTTCCACCCGCTCGATGTTGCCGAGATCCCGGGTGTACTGCATGTCGTCGCGGAACCCGTCGAGATAGAAGTCGTTGCTGGCGCTGAAGCCGCGGATATTGACCCCGTCGAAGCGGGTGTCACCGCTGGCGTTGACCCCGGGAATGCCGCTCAGGGCCTCACTCAGCGTTGGTTGGCCGAAGGCGGTCAGCTCGCTGACCTTGACGCTGTCGATGGTCTGGGGAACCAGCTTGGCTGGCGTATTGGTACGGGTTGCGGTGGCAACTTCCTGATGCTGGGAGCGTTTGCCAACCACAGTCATGGTTTCATCGGTGGCCTGGGCAGTGAAGCCGGTGCCCAGCAGTGCCAGCGAGACCAGCGTTCTGCGAAAGTGAGGGTGCTGCATATTCAATATTGACTCTTTGGATGTCGACCTGACGGCTCGAACATATTGATTTAATTATAATTAGCCTGGCCCGCTTAAGCGGGATGCCAATGATATTGATTTTCATTTGTCTGGCAAGGTGAAAATAGAGGGGGGGCTGTGGGGGCAGGTTTTACGGTTGGGGAAGCGCGGCTGAAAAGTAGAACCATTGCAGCAAACTGCGGTAATGAAGCGAGAGCAAAAAGGGCGTAGCGGAAGAGAAAGGGGCTAAACGTGAAGAGGTATCCGGCCCGATAGGACGGGCCGGATACCGGACTCAGCGAGTACGCAGCAGTAGGCGGGTGAGGGGCTGGGCCGCCAGCAGGCGATAGGCCAGCAGAGACGCTCCCAGCAGCAGCGGCACCTTGGCGATCTCCCACTGGATGGATGCGCCCTGCGGGCCGAACACGAAGAGCCAGACCACCAGCATCATGTGCAGGCAGTAGATCCCTAGCACTTTGGGGGCCTGGCGTTCAAGCCAGCTGCCCTTGCCCCAGTCGGGGTTGGCCAGCAGCAGGCCAAACAGACCGAGAGACCAGGGAAGGGAGCCGAGCAGGAAGTCGTGGCGGGTGAGCGGCACTGCGGCGAAGTGCTGCAGCGCCCAGGCTTCACAGCCATAGAGCGCCACGCCCGCCAGCAGCAGTTGCCAGCCGGTGCGGGCATCGGGCTGCCACTGACGCTGGCGCAACAGGGCCCCGAGCGCCACAAACAGCAGGGAGAAGAAGGGGCCGTTACGGGTGAGCAGTGGCCACTCGGCGCCCAGCAGCGGCTTGGCATAGGAGCCCCCCAGCAGCGCCAGCAGGTAGAGGCCAAGACCCAGCCAGAGGGCGAGCTCTGGTCTGCCAAGCCGGTAGCAGAGTGCCTGCAGGGTCACCGCCATGATCAGGGCTGGCAGGAACCAGAGGTGGATCATGCCGCCCACCAGCCAGCCATTGAGGGGGTCGCCGAGCTGGAATTGCCACTGCCCGCGCAGGGAGGCCAGATAGCCTTGCTGCACGGCATCCAGCGGATTGAACGGCACCAGCAGGTAGACCAGACTCCATACCAGCCAGAGCAGCAGCAAGGGGTGGCAGTAGCGCCAGGCCACGGTCAGCGGCGCTTCGCGGCTCAGTCTCGGCTGCAGAAAGTAACCGGCACAGAGGAAAAACAGCGGCACGGCAAAGCGGCATAACTGGTTGATGGTGCCGCTCAGCCAGAGCCAGGATCCACTTCCCCACAGGGCGGGATTGAACGGATTGGCGAAGGGGGATACGTGAATGGTCATCACGGCCAGAATGGCCAGTACCCGCCCGCACTCGATACTGGAAATACGCATGGTGGCTCGTCGTTACAGGGGTTGTGATGGCACGCTAAAATTCTTGCTGCCAGGTTACAACCAATTGATTCTATTAGTGTGAATCACGCTGTTGAGTAGTTACGTTTTGTAACGGGATGGCGGAAGGTGTTACCTGTAGCGGGAACTGGATCCCATTTTTTGGGCGCGCTCATGCAGATAAAAAAAGCGAGGCAGGTGCCTCGCTTGGTTGGGGATCTCGAGCTTACTGGTGAGTCAGCATGCTGCTCTGGTTGGCTGCCAGGGTGGTTCTGCCCGAGCTCTCCAGCCAGGTTTTGATCCGCTTGGCATCGGCGACCCTATCGTTGGTGGTCTCGGCATTGAGCAACACCATGATCACCGGCTCACGATTGACCTTGGTGCCCAGCACCAGACAGCGGCCCGCTTCGCGGATATAGCCGGTCTTGGAGAGGGTGAACTCCCATTGCCCTTCGCGGATCAGCCGGTTGGAGTTGAGGTAGTGCAGCTGACGCTTGTTGGTGCGCACATAACTCTGCTCGTCGGTGGAGTACTGGCGGATCAGCGGATAGGAGGCCGCTGCGGCGGCGAGCTTGGCGAGATCCTGCGCGGTGGAGACATTGCGCGGGTTGAGCCCGGTGCTGTCTGCATAGTGGGTATTCCACATCCCCAGCATGCGGGCTTTGGCGTTCATCGCCTCGACAAAGGCGCGCTGACCACCGGGATAGTGGCGGGCCAGTGCCGAGGCGGCACGGTTTTCAGAGGACATCAGGGCGATATGGAGCATTTCGGCGCGGCTGAGCCTGGAGCCGATGGCCAGGCGTGAACCGGTTCCCTTGATGCGGTCGATGTCGGCATTGGTCACGGTGAGCATTTCGTTGAGGCGCAGGTTGGCATCCAGCACTACCAGCGCCGTCATCAGCTTGGTGAGTGAGGCGATGGGCATTACCCGGTTGCCGTTGCGCTCGGAGATCACCTCGCCGGTTCTGTGGTTGGCCACCACGAAGGCAGCCGAGCTGAGGTTGGGCACATCCCGTCGCTCGAGAAAGCCGCTGCTGCTCTTGCTGCTGGCGGAAAAGGGGTTGGCATGGGCACTGTCCATAGTGGCCGGCAGCATTACTGCGCCAAGCAACAGGGGAAGGAGGGAACGCATCATCATGATCAGCTCTACCGGACGAAATACAGGGATATCTCGCTAAGTTATATGTCGTGAACTGGCGCTTCACAATCATTCTCACCTTGATATTGATAATTTACGGCGTTGAGCGCGATCTGACGACGAGGAGAACGTAAGAACGGTCTCTATGGAGTCTTTTTTACATTGAAACTATGGGCTGGTCGTGATGGCGAGCGGAAGCAGGCGCTAAAAAAATCGGGACCAGAACGGTCCCGATTGGCATGGAGCATTGCTTACCGTTTAGTGGGCATCTTCCTGCTTGATCTTGAAGCGCATGGCGATCACCACGAACAGCAGCGGGCCAATGATGGTCCAGACGCCGGTGGATATATCGCCGGAGATAAAGGGGGCTACCACGGTAAAGACGTTGCCGAAGGCGACCAGGATCAGGCTGATGATGGTAGCCAGCAGCACCGAGCCCGCGCTCTTGAAGAAGATCAGATCCTTGCCCAGCGCCGGGTTGTTGCGATAGCGATACCAGGCGTAGATGAGGAACATGTAGGGCAGGGTCATGCCGACGTTGGTCATGGTGATGATCAGCTCATAGAGGGCGGCGGCCCCTTCCGGGTTGATCAGGGTAAAGATGGACTTGGCGGCAATGAACAGACAGACCACCCAGGCTTGCACCTTGAGGGCTTCAATCCGCACGCCATTCTCGTTCTCGCGCTGGAAACGCTCCGGCCAGAAGTAGCTCGGGGTGCCGGTGATGAACTGGCGCAGCGGTGCGTAGGAGAGGGCGATAAAGGCACCCAGATAGCTCAGGAACATGCCCAATCCAGCAAAGCGCATGAACACCTGTCCCAGCCACTCGCCACCAAGATGGCGCCCCAGCTCCAGCATGATGATGAAGAGGGCGGAGAGAGAGGTGATCCCCTCGGCCGGGAAGTCGCTCCAGCGCATGATGGAGCCGACCGCCAGAAAGCCGATGATGTAGCAGAGCACGATGAAGGCGCCGGAGAGGAAGATGCCGCGCTTGAGGTCGCGCTCCGGATCTTCCAGCTCGTCAGCCACCCCGGCCATCGCCTCGACCCCGCCGTAGGCGAAGATGGCGAACACCATAAAGCCGAGGAAGGGGATGATGTCGTTGAACGCGGCATTGGGAGAGGCCGTCAGCGATGCCTGGGTGAAGGGCTCCTGCAGGGTCATGCCGCTCACCGCGAAGGTGAAGACGCCGCCGACCAACAGCAACACGTTGAGTGCCACCACGGAGAGACCGCCGATGGCCGCCACTTTGGCGAAGCGGGCGCTACCCAGGGTGATGAGCTTGGTGACGGTGGCAACCAGCGCGATGGCGACCACACCCAGAATAAAGGGGCCAAAGTCGATGCCGGTACCCAGGGTGACCGGGATGACGGTGATGTCGCGGCCAAACAGCATGAAGGAGAGGGGCACCCACATAGAGAGCGCCTTGCCAAACATCCAGATGACGTAGGAGGCGAACCACATGGTCAGACCGATAAAGGCGAATCGGGTCGAGACCGAGTGGCGCATCCAGGTAAAGATACCGCCCGCCTCTTTGCGAAAGCCGGTGCCGAATTCGATCATCATCAAAATGAACGGGATGAAGAAGAACAGACCGCCGATCACGAACATCGGAATGGCGGCATATCCCATTCGGTAAAAACCGATCCCGATATTAGTGACGCCAAATACCGATGTTAATATCATCAATATAAAGGCGCCCAATTTCAGCTTTTTTGCCGACATATTAAAAACTCCCTGATGGTGCTGGATTTAAAATAATCAAAAATTAAACGGACGAAACCGGACCCATTAATAACGCGGTAGCGCCATGCCATCTTGCTGTGGCGGGCGCGATCGGGTCATCTCTGACCGGGCTGGCTTACCCGTCAGGCGGTCAATGAATGTATGGGCGGAGCGGCATGGTCTGTGCCATGCGCGGTATTGGTCAGCGTTGCCGAAAATTAACTGTGAACGATTTTATCATTAATGCTGATGGGCAGGTAAGTTTCCCGAATGAAGCTGTGGTTGAAATGAACAGACCTGCCAGTTAATTGATACGTTGCGGATGTAAACATTTACGCCCGGGCCGACACTTATTTCCATTATTTGTATTCGGCATATTTGGCGGAGTGAATTACGCCATCCTGCCTGATAAATACGCACCAATGGCGACAGCGCTTATCCTCCCAGCCGGGTCAGCAGCACGCCGCCGGTGATAATGGCCGCCGCCGTCAGCCGCATGCGCCCGAGCGGCTCTTTCAGCAGCCAGACCGAGAGCAGCATGGCAAACAGCACACTGCTTTCGCGCAGAGCCGCGACCACGCCAATGGGGGCTTGGGTCATGGCCCAGATAACAATCCCGTAGGCGAGCAGTGACATGGCACCTCCTGCAATTCCCGCCATCGCATGGCGACGGATCTGGCGCCATGCGTTGCGTTTCTGGTGGACGAGCAACACCAGCAGCATCGCCAGCCCGGTACAGGCAAAGAGCCAGAGGGTGTAGCGTACCGGTTCACCCCCTGCGCGGGCGCCGGCACCATCCGAGAGGGTATAGGTCGCCGTGAACATGGCCGTGATCAGTGCTGCCCGAACCGCTTTGCTGTCAAGGCGCTGCTGCCCGCCTCGCCAGGCCATCAGCAAGACCCCCATGATCAGCACGCAGGCGCCGATGATGCCGCCGTAACCGGGGTAGTCCCCCAGCAGCAGGGCACTTAACGCCATGGCGAGCAGCGGGGCACTGCCACGGGCCAGCGGATAGATCTGGCCAAAATCGCCCTGATTGTAGGCATGGCTGAGAAACAGGCAGTAACCGATATGGAGCAGGACTGAGAGGCCGAGCCAGGGCAGTTCGGCAGCAGAGGGAAGCCCCATGGGCAGCAGCGCCACGGCGGCGATAAGCCCTGAGAAGATCGCCACCAGTGATACCCCCACCAGCCGCTCTTCGCCAATTTTGACCAGCGCATTCCAGCTGGCGTGAAGCAGGGCTGCCAGCAGAACGGCAAAAAAGACGGTGGTGCTCATGGGAAAGGACTCTCGGGCGATGGGGGTTAACAGCATACCCGCCCGGAGCCTGATTGGCCGAGATCTTTATCAAGGCTTCGGCTTTGCGGGGCTCTCCTCCTGCGTGGTGGCGTTACCCAGCTGCCCCAGCACCAGTTTGGGATGGGGGTCGGTCTGCAGCGGAATATCCTGCAACTCTGTTCCCTGCTGATGGCGATGGATGATCCCGGCGGCCATCTTGCCCAGCGCCTCGTAGCTGCTGATGGTGCCAACGCTGCAGCCGTGTTCGACGAACAGCTCGGCGCTGCAGATGGTAGGGATGGCAGCTTCGTTGAGTGCATTCAGCAAACGGGGGGCGATGGAGAGCAGATAGCTGTCTGCGGCCAGAAAGACGATGTCGTTTTTGGCATCCTGTTGCAGCCGCTTCAGTTCGTTGTCCAGCCGCCGTGGGTCAGGGGCCATTCGCCAAGTGACCATCTGCCACTGATAGCGTTTCGCTTCATTGAGCAACATATCGGCCACCAGCAGGGTGTTCTGCTCACGGGGGTTGAAGGGTAGCAGCAGCCGTTTGCCGGTGGCCAGATGCTCGCTGGCGTTAGCCAGTTGCAGTGCCATCGGCACCATGTTGCTTACCCCGGCCACCATGCTGTTCTGGGCTTTGTCTTCCGAGAGGATGTCTGCCCCGACCGGATCGGATACCACGTTGAAGATCAGTGGCTTGCGGTTGGCCACCAGACTCTTGGTCATGGTGGTTGCGGTGGTGCCAAAGGTGTAGATGTAGTCGTATTCGGCCAGTTTCGGCAGCATCTGCTGGCGCAGCATGGTTGCCAGCGCCGTACGATCCTGATCGGCGTTATAGGTGGTGATGGTGGCCTGATAGCCAAGGCGGGTCAGCTCTGCCCGAAAGCCCGCTTCGGCTGCGGTTTCACCGCGCCACAGCACCATGGCGATAGAGAGGGCGTGAGCGGGAAGAGCCAGCAGCAACAGCAGGACGAAAGGCAGCCTGACCATAATCATCTCTCCGGCGATACATCTACTGTTGAGCCTAGGCTACTTTATCCGGTCGTGAACGACGCCCAGCAAAAAGCGCGATGGCAAGCCATCGCGCTTTGGGGATCCGCAAAACCTCGATTAGAAGTCGTAGCGGGCAGCCAGCTGGAAGTCATCCTTGACGTTGAGCTTGCCGCTCTCCTTGCTGTCCAGATTGTTGATGCGGTACTCGCCAATCACCCGCAGGTTCTTGTTGAATTTGTACTGGGCACCCAGGGTGTAGTAATCCACGTTGTCTTTCTTGATACCAGTCTTGTCCTGCTCCTGTTTGTTCCACAGGGCCATCAGACCGAAGCCGTTCTCGAAGTTGTAGCCCAGCGCGGCTTCCCAACCGGTGTGATCGGTGCCGGTCGCCAGGAAGTCGCTGCCATCGGCATAGCTCAGGGCAGCGTAGGCGGCCTTGTTGTCGAACTTGGCGGAGATCAGCCACAGCTTGGCATCTTCTTCACCGCTCTTGTCGCGGATACCGACGTTGTAAGCGGTACCCAGAGACAGGTTGAACGGGAAGGTGTAGGCCACGGCAGCACCGTAAGCGGCGTCGCTATCCTTGCTAGTGGTCTCTTCAGTGTCACCACCGTCGAACTTGTAGCTGGTGTCGAGCTGGAAGCCATTGAACAGGCCGGAGTATTTCAGCACGGAACCGGCGCGGTTGGTGGCGAAGGTATCGGTCTTGGCGCCCAGCGCCTCGTTGCCGTAGCCGTCGGAGAGGGAGACATCAGTCCAGTCGGCCAGGAAACCCGGGGCCCCTTTCTGGCGACCGAAGGTCACGGTGCCCCAGTCAGCGCCGACACCGGCGAACGCCAGACGGGTGCGCAGGTTGTCGGAGTTCTCGCTGATGGTCTTCTCGCTGTCATTGATATACATCTGTACTTCGTACTGAGCCAGCGCCTTCAGGCCGCTCTGGATCTGGGTCTCGGCCTTGGCGCCGAAACGGACAAACTGGTTGGCACCCTGTTTGTCGCTGTATTCGCTTTTCGGTTTGCCGCTGGCATCCAGTTCCTTCTTGTCACCAAAGAAGTGGCCAGCGTAGATACGGCCATAGAGATCCAGCATGGAGGTGTCATTTTTGTACACTTCAACGGCTTGAGCCTGGAAGGCTGCGGTGAGAGCCAGTGCCACTACAGTCAGCTTTTTCATCGTAATCCCTTGTGGTGTTGCAAGCTTTTGTTTTGAAAACGGGGTCATGCTAGGCAGCAGGGATGACAGCGGGGTGACAGTTGGATGAAGAGTCGATGGCAATTGGGTTGCAATTGGATGAATTGGCTACATTCTTGCTCGCAGCGGCTACTTTTGTGCGCAAAGGTTTGCCCTTGTGGTAGAATGCCGCCCGTTTTCGAGCTCCATAGGTTGGATATGCGATGAGACGTGAACTGGCAATCGAGTTTTCCCGAGTGACGGAAGCGGCTGCACTGGCTGGCTACAAGTGGCTCGGACGTGGTGACAAGAATATCGCTGATGGGGCGGCCGTAGCGGCCATGCGCCACATTCTCAACCAGATCGAGATCGATGGTGAGATTGTGATCGGCGAAGGTGAAATTGATGAAGCGCCGATGCTCTATATTGGCGAGAAGGTTGGTACCGGACACGGCGACGCGGTGGATATCGCGGTCGATCCCATCGAGGGTACCCGCATGACTGCCATGGGTCAGGCCAACGCGCTGGCCGTGCTGGCAGTGGGCGACAAGGGTTCTTTCCTGAAAGCGCCTGATATGTACATGGAAAAGCTGATCGTCGGGCCCAAGGCCAAAGGCGCCATCGACCTGGATCAGGCTCTCGAGCTGAACCTGAAGTCCGTGGCCAAGGCGCTGGGCAAGCCGCTCTCCCGTCTGACCGTCATTACCCTGGCCAAGCCGCGTCATGACAAGGCAATCAAGGAGATGCAGGGTCTGGGCGTGCGGGTGTTCGCCATTCCTGATGGTGACGTTGCCGCCTCCATCCTCACCTGTCTGCCGGACAGCGAAGTCGACATGCTGTATGGCATCGGCGGCGCACCGGAAGGGGTGATCTCCGCGGCGGTGATCCGCGCGCTGGATGGTGACATGCAGGCCCGTTTGGTACCGCGTCACCGCGTCAAGGGCGACAGCCCGGAAGTGCGTGCGCTGGGCGAGCAGGAAATTGCCCGCTGCGAAGCGCTGGGCATCGATGTCAACAAGGTGCTCAAGCTGGAAGACATGGCGAAGAATGACAACGTCATCTTCTCCGCCACCGGCATCACCAAGGGTGATCTGCTGGATGGCATCACCAGCGATGGCGTGATGGCGACCACCGAGACTCTGTTGATCCGTGGTAAATCCCGTACCATTCGTCGTATCAAGTCGATCCATTACCTGGAGCGCAAAGACAGCGTGGTACGCGACATCATCCTGTGATGATGGCTCGCTGAATCGGCTGTGTTGTCTGAAGCCCGATCGCCCGTGCGGTCGGGCTTTTTGTTGTGTGCCAGCTACGTTTGTGCCGCCGCTTCGGCTATGGTGGCTCAGACCGTCCCAAAGGAGTGGAGTCTATGGAGTGTCGTAGCGGCTGCGCTGCCTGTTGCATCGTCCCCAGTATCAGCAGTGCCATTCCCGGTATGCCAGATGGCAAACCGGCTGGCGTCCCCTGTATCCAGCTCGATAGCGCCCTTGGCTGCAAGATCTTCGGTCAACCGGAGCGGCCAGCGGTGTGCGGCGGTTTCCGCCCCATGATGGATGTGTGCGGCAGCCACCGTGCCGAGGCCATCTGGCTGATCGGCGAGCTGGAGCGGCTCACTACCTGACGAGGGCAGGGCGAAGAGATAAAAAAAGAGGCCGCATCATGCGGCCTCTCGCGTTTCTGTTCGCCGGGAATCAGATCCCCGCCAGTTCCAGTGCCTGACGATAGTACTCGTTGGCCTTGTTGGTAAGGCGGCGTTTGTCCATCAGCTGGCCGAGGGCGTGGTAGGCGGCGGCGCTCGGCGCCCGCTCCACCTCCTGCTCCAGCAGCTTCTGGGCGTCGTCCAGCTGACCTGCCAGCAGATAGAGCTGGGCCAGTGCGGTGTCCACCTCCGGTTGCCCCTGCTGCTTTTGCAGCAGCGTCAGCAGCGGCTGGTAGCTGTCGAGTTTCAGCTTGGGCAGGCGAGTCAGCAGCTGTGGCATCGGCTGTTTGCGCAGCGCCTCCTGCCACAGGGTGGCGGCCTCGCCATCGGCGCCCAGCTGGCGCAGCAGATCGCCGTAGCATGCTAGCAGTTCTGGCTCGAGGCGCAGCTTGCGCGGCAGATCCTGCCATACCGCTTTGAGGGTCTCGAGGCTGCCGGCAGCCTGTTGCAGGCGGCCACACCAGGCCTGTTGCAGCAGATCTTCTTCCTGTTTCGGGGTCAGCTTGCCGACCTTGTGCAGTGTCGGGATCAGGTCGCATAGGGCGCTCCAGTCCTGACGGGCCAAATGCACCTGGCGCAGCTGATCCAGCACCATGGGGTGGCGCGGGTTGAGGGCGTAGACCGACTCCAGCATCGCCAGCGCGGTATCGTACTGGCCCTGCTCGATCTGCAACTGGGTCTGGGTCAGGGTGAGCGCCAGCTCGGCTTTGGGATTCTCCTCCTGCGCTTTTTGCAGGTATTGATCCCGGCGGGCGTCGTCACCACGGGCCTGTGCCGCCTTGGCGGCGCTCAGGTAGTTGAGCAGCGGGGTGTCGCTGTTGCTGGCCCCCTTGATCATCAGCTTTTCAGCCTGACTGTAGTGCCCTTCGGCCATTGCCAGGGTGGCGGCGACGGTCTGTTGATTGGCCTTGCGGCGGCGGCGCGAGCCGTACCAGCCGAGGGTCTTGCGGCGCAGGCCGAATACCCGACCCAGCAGCCACTCGACGATCAGCAGGGCGCCGTAGAACAGCACGGCCAGGATCACCGCGCTGGTGACGGAGGATTCGATGGTGTAATTGCCAAGAGCAATCAGCACATAGCCCTTGTTACCGGAGGCTTGCGGGCCAAAGATCAGCCCTGCGACCATCACGGCAACCAGAATGATTATACGGATCATGGTGCCCTCCTCAGCTGCTGGCCAGAATGCGTTGCAGGCGTTCGGTCAGCACCTGCTCCAGCATGGCCTGGGTCTTGAACTGGGCCGGATAGTCGATCTGGATCTGCTCACCCTTTAGCTTGTCGATCTCGCCCTGCATGTAGCGGGTGGCGCTATTGTCGGTGTCGAAATATTGGGTCAGCCAGCGCTGGGCCTTGTCCAGGCTGTCTTCGTAGAGCGCCTGCTGCTCGCGATAGACGGAGAGCTGGGCCTGCAACAGCTTGGTCTTGAGGTTTTCACGCAGGAAGATCTCCTGCTGCGGCGAGAGCAGTGCCTCGACCGCGCCATCGCGGCGACGGATGGTGACGAAGTTCTCGGTGAACTTGACCCAGTTTTTCTTCAGGTTGCTCTCCCACTCGTCGGGATTGGTGCTGACCGCTTGATCCGGCTCGGCCTTGGCTTCCGGCATGCTGACGGTGGAGAGGGGCAGCAGCTCGATCTGGTCGGACAGGGCAGCCAGCTTGAGGGTCAGCCCCTCGCGGTCGATGCGCGGCATCCCCTTGAGCTTGGCGATATCCTCGGCCAGCGCCTTGCGGATCGGCATCAGGCTGGGGTCGTTGAGGGCGGCGATGCGCTCGTCAGCGTTGCCGAGCAGGGTGATGGCGGAGACGAGGTCATGCTCCAGCCACAGTTTGCGGCCCGCCATCCGAACCAGATACTCGGATTCGGCCAGCATCCAGTCGTTGGGGCGCTTGTCATTCAGGTCCAGTACCCGGTTTTGCAGACCCTGCATCTCTCCCTGCAGCCGCTGCTGGGTCTGGCCCAGCGCGGCCAGCTGCTCGGCATCCTTGCTGCTGGTCTGGTCGATCTTGCTTAGGGCGCTCGCCAGCTGTTGCTTGAGCTGGGCCAGTTCGGCCTGCTGGGCCACGGCGTTCTTGTGACCGTGCAGATAGAGACCACCGGTCAGGCCAAGGGCCAGCAGGATGGCGACCCCTCCCAGTACGGCACCGGAGCGGCTCTTGCTGCCATTGAGCACAGCGGTCGGCTGGGGTTTGACCTGGGATTCTTGTTGTTCTGTCATTCTATCTTCCTCAGTTCCAGTGCGGCCGTCAGGGCCTGGTTGGATGCACCTTGGGCAATCGTGATATGGATAAAGCCCGCGGAGTGGGCCATCTCGGCCACGCGCGGGCTGGGGACCACCAGCAGGCGGTCAAAAAGCCAAGGCCGCTGGTGGTCGGGAACCAGCTCCAGCAGCCGTTGCAGCAGTTCACCACTGGTAATGAGCAGGCTGTCCAGCCCCGCTGCCTGCCAGTGGCGGGTCAATCTGTCCCCGTCAAGCTCGGGGTAGTGGCGCTCATAGGCCGCACAATAGTGCACCAGAGCACCGCGTGAGGCCAGTGTGCTGGCGATGAGATCCCGCCCGCCATTGCCGCGCAGGATCAGTACCCGTTTGCCTGCTATCTGCTGCAGGGCGGGCAGGGCCAGCAGCCCTTCGCTGCGCGGGTCATTCGGGCAACTTGCCGTGATGCCTATGGCTGCAAACGCATCTGCGCTGGCCTGACCCACCGCAAAGTACTCAATATGTGGCCAGGTCTGACCAGTTTGCAACAGAAAATCGTGTGCAAAATGAACGGCATGGATGCTGACGGCGATAACCACGTCAGCACTGCGCAACAGGTCGGGCAGGAGAGGGAGTTCGCTGCCCGCCACGGTTTCCAGCAGCGGGCAGCAGAGTGGTGCATGGCCGTGCTGGCGCAGCAACTGCACCAGCTCGGCGGCCTGGGCGGCCGGACGCACCACCAGCGGGGTCATGCGCGGTAGACCTCGGCCAGGATCTCGTCGGCACCGGCGGCCAGCAGGCGCTGGGCCAGTTGCTCGCCGAGGGCCTCACCATCGGCCAGCGGACCGCGGATCTCGTCACGAATCACCTGGCTGCCATCCGGGCTGCCCACCAGACCGCGCAGCCAGATCTGCTCGCCTTCGACCAGTGCGTAGGCACCGATAGGCACCTGACATCCCCCTTGCAAGGCGCGATTCATGGCTCGCTCGGTCAACACCCGGGCGCGGGTCTCGGCGTGCTCCAGCGGCGCCAGCAGAGCGTGCAGCTCAGTATCGTCGAGGCGGCATTCGATGCCGACAGCCCCCTGACCGTTGGCCGGCAGGCTCTGCTCCGGCTCGATAAAGGCGGTGATGCGGTGCGCCATCTCCAGTCGTTTCAGACCTGCGGCGGCGAGGATGATGGCGTCGTACTCACCGGCATCCAGCTTGGCGAGGCGGGTGTTGACGTTGCCACGCAGGTCGCGGATCACCAGATCCGGGCGCGCGGCGCGCAGCTGGCACTGGCGGCGCAGGCTGGAGGTGCCGACCACGGCCCCTTGTGGCAGTTCGGCAATGGCCTTGAAACGATTGGAGACGAAGGCGTCGCGGGGATCTTCCCGCTCGCAGATGGTGTGCAGGCCGAGCCCCTCGGGGAACTCCACCGGCACATCTTTCATGGAGTGAACGGCGATATCGGCCCGCCCTTCCAGCATGGCGGTCTCCAGCTCCTTGACGAACAATCCCTTGCCGCCCACTTTGGCCAGCGGGGTATCGAGGATCTTGTCACCCTGAGTGCTCATGGGCACCAGTTCGACCTGCAACTGCGGGTGCAGGGCTTCGAGCCGGTCTTTGACAAAGTTGGCCTGCCACAGGGCCAGCGGGCTCTTGCGAGTGGCAATTTTCAGGGTTCGGGCTGCCATATCAATCAGTTGTTTCATTTTTAGAAGGAAATCGATATTACCACCCTTTGCCCGGGCTTTCATGGCGGAGCCGGCAAAAGCGGGGCCAAGCTCAAAAATGCATGCTGAAAATGATTTTCATTAAGCAAGTGCGGTTGATTAATTCATTGAATATATTGGAATTTAATGATTTCCCCTGATACTTGATGTGGTCATACCAGAAATAATCTGGCGTTTAGCTGAAGGCTTGTTTACCACCGCTGTTTGCATTGTTAACATGATCACACTTTTTTGACGTATCCCCCTTTTGGTGCGTCATTTTCACTTAGGTGATAGGCAGGGCATTGCAGGAACACATCGATACGCTGGTTGCGCGTTATGACGACATTACCCGTCTCAAGACGCAACGGGCGTTAGGCCTCATGAGTCGCTATGGGCAGCAGGTATTCCAACTGCTGCCTGTCATGCTGCACTTCAATCATCCCCTGCTGCCCGGTTATGTCTCCGGTGATGTCCCTCATGGCATCTGGAGCTTCAGCGCCACCGCCGAGCAGCAAGCCTTTATCGATGACCTCTGCCGCAACGCCAACTGTCAGAGCGGTCTGGCAACCCATGATCGAGCCATTCAGGGGCTCTACTCCATGGGCAGCACCTCCTCCATCGGTCAATGCTGTCACTCCGATCTCGATATCTGGGTCTGCTACGTGGCCGGTTTGTCGCAGGAGCGGCTCGATCTGCTGGAGCTGAAGTGCCAGCAACTCTCCAAGTGGGCCGAACAGCGCGGGGTCGATCTCAACTTCTTCCTGATCCCGGAAGACAAGTTCCGCCAGACCAACGATGCCCAGATGCAGGGGGAGAGCTGCGGCAGTGCCCAGCACTTGCTGCTGCTCGACGAGTTCTACCGCAGTGCCATGCGTATCGCGGGCAAACGCTTGATCTGGTATCTGGTGCCCACCGAATGTGATGATCACTACGATGAGTATGTGAACGAGCTGTTCGAGAGCGGCAAGCTCAAGCAGGACGACTGGCTCGATCTAGGCAGTTTTGACCGTATTCCGGCCGAAGAGTATTTCGGCTCCGCCCTGTGGCAGCTCTACAAGGGGATCGACTCCCCCTACAAGGCGGTGCTCAAGTCGGTGCTGATGGAAGCCTACTCTCACGAGTATCCCAATACCCGCCTGCTGTCGATGATTGGTCGCGACTGGTTCCAGCACAATGAGGGGATGCACTACCGGCTCGACAACTACTGTCTGATGCTGGACAAGGTGACCAACTACCTCAAGTCCATCGGCGACATGGCGCGGCTCGATCTGGTGCGCCGCTGCTTCTACCTCAAGGTGTGCGACGGTCTCAGCCATCCCAAGGATGATCACTCCCCCGAGTGGCGTCGCGAGCAGATGAGCCAGCTGGTCTCCTACTGGGGCTGGAGTCAGGACAAACTCTATCAACTCGATCATCGCCACGAGTGGAAGATCGAAGAGGTGAAGATCGCCCACGCCGAGCTGCTGGAAGCCCTGATGCAGAGCTACCGCAACCTGATCCAGTTCGCTCGCCGCAACAACATCAGCGAGTCGATCAACCCGGAAGATATCGGCATTCTGTCGCGCAAACTCTACGCCGCGTTCGAGAGCCTGCCGGGCAAGGTGCAGCGCATCAACCTGAAGATTGCGCCGGATCTCAGCGAGCCGGATCTCAGCTTCGTGCAGGTGCCTCACGGTCGCCTCAACCGCGCCGGCTGGTACCTCTACAAACATTCGCTGGAGCCGGTGGACATCATTGGCCGCGCGCCGCTGGAGTTCAACGGCTACATCAGCAAGCTGGTCTCCTGGGCCTACTTCAACGATCTGTTGACGCCCCAGTCGCGGGTGCACCTGTTCAATCAGGGTTCGGATCTGCACATCGACAATCTGCACCAGTTCTGCCGTGATCTCTCCGGCTGCTTCCCCGAGAAGTACCCGCTGGCCACCAACCTGGCCCTCAGTCGGCCGTGCGAGATCCGTCAGCTCTCCATCTTCCTCAATCTGGAGATGGACCCGACCAGCCACTGGGTCGGTCAGGTGATCGAATTTGACGCCAATACCGTGGATGTCTTCTCGTTCGGCCGCAATCAGGAGTGTCTGGTGGGCTCGGTGGATCTGGTCTACCGCAACTCCTGGAGCGAGATCCGTACCCTGCACTTCCAGGGGGATGAAGCCGTGGTCGATGCCCTCACCACTATCCTCGGCAAGATGCATCAGGATGCCGCCGCCCCCGAGATGATCGAGGTGTTCTGCTACAGCCAGCACTTCCGCTCTCTGGTGCGCTCCCGCTTCCAGACCCTGGTGGCGGAGTGCATCGACCTGCGCCTTGCCCGCGACAAGCAGCAGTTGGTCAAGACCATGGCCCTTGGCCGCGAGAAGTACGGCATCTTCTTCGAGCGGCGCGGGGTGTCGGTGAAGAAGCTTGAAAACGCCATCGATTTTTACCGTCACATCTCCCACAACAAGCTGGATCACCTGCCGCTGCGGCTCGACAAGACCCACAGCCAGCATCTGCCGAGCATCGTCGATGCCTACGCCAGCGAAGGGTTGGTGCAGTTCTTCTTCGATACCCGGGATGCGGGCACCAACATCTATATCCTCGATGAGGCGAACCGGGTGGAGATCTACCAGCACTTTGCCGGCAACAAGGATGAGCTGGTGGCGGGGGTCAACCGCTTCTACACCTCCAATCACGAGCGGTTCAGCGATGATGGGCAGTTCATCAACTTCAACCTGCCCCAGTACTACGAGATAGTACAAGTGAATGGCGAGCTGGATGTGATCCCCTATCGCAGTCAGGGCACTCTGCGCGAACAGGTCCCGCCCACTCGGGAAGTGGGCTGACCCGTCAGTTGGAATCGCCATAAAAAACGGCCTGCAGATGCAGGCCGTTTGCTATTGCGGTTGCTCAGGCGCCGAGGCGAGCCAGCAGCCAGCTGCGAATGTCGCCGAGCTGCGGGCGGCAGATCTCGTGGCGCATCGGGTACTCGTGCCACTCGGGGGCGAGTCCGGTGCTTTCCAGCCGGTTCTTGGCATCCCAACCGAGCGACAGGCTCACCACATCGTCGTAGATGCCGTGCATGTAGCAGATGGACAGGGTGCGAGCAGCCTCGCTCATCTCGCCGAGCAGCTTGTCGGGGGCGGCCAGATAGGTGGACATGCAGAGCAAGCCCGCCAGCGTTGCCTGATAGCGCAGCGCGGTGAAGGAGGCAATCACTCCGCCCTGAGAGAAACCTGCCAGCACGATATGCTCGGGGGCAAACCCGTCGGCCACCAGCTGGTCGAGCAATGCGGCAATCTGGTCGGCCGATTCACGGACATGGGACTCCACGGCCCGCTCGGCGGGATCCTCGAAGCTCCTGATGTCGTACCAGCCGCGCATCTTGTAGCCCATGTTGATGGTGATGGGGCGCTCGGGGGCATCCGGCAGCAGGTGACGCACCGGTAGCTCGGCGGGCAGGTCCAGCGCGTCCACCAGCGGGGCGAGACCGGCGCCGGAATCACCCAGCCCATGCAGCCAGATCACCGCATGACGGGCGCCCTGCGGGTGCAGGTCAATCATGGGAACACCACCTCTTCGCCCGCCTGGGCGGAGCAGGATTGGCTCAGCAGCGCCTTGAGCTCGTGGCCGAAGCGGTTGTCGATCCAGGTGTCACCCTGCAGTTCGAAGTGGAAGCCGTTCTCGCGGGTGGCGACCCAAATCTGGTGCAGTGGCTCCTGCTTGTTGATGATGACCTTGGTCTTGTTCTCGAAAGAGAGGGTCAATACGCCACCGCTGCGTTCGCAGTCGATATCCGGATACCCCTCGTCGAGCGTGTCTTCCACATATTGGAAAAAGGCGTCGGTCAGGGCGTGATACTCGTGATCCTTCATCGGTTTATCCTGTTGCTTTTAACAATGTGAGTGCGATTATAGAGGGCCAAAAATTTTTTCGCAGCGAACCATTATGATCACCCAGTTCACCAAGTGTCTGCTTGCCACTCTTCTGTCCCTCGGGTTGGCCGCGTGCGGTCTGAAGGGGCCGCTCTATATGCCGCCCCCCGAGCAGCCACAGAGCCAGAGTACACCGCAAGCAGTACCGCCTGCGACCACTGAGGCTGCCACCGAGGCCGCGCCGCACTAATGCCGCACCCATTCTAGGAAGGAACCGCCCCCTTGGATCACTTTAACTACGACGCCGCCGGCCAGCTTCAGGCCGAGCAAACCTCGCTGCAACAGCTTGCCGAGCAGTACGGTACCCCGCTTTACGTCTACTCCCGTGCGACCCTCGAGCGCCACTGGCACGCCTTCGACAAGGCCGCTGGCGATATTCCCCATCTGATCTGCTACGCGGTGAAGGCCAACTCCAACCTGGCGCTGCTCAACCTGCTGGCCCGTCTGGGTTCGGGGTTTGACATCGTCTCCGGTGGCGAGCTGTCGCGGGTACTGGCGGCGGGCGGTGATCCGGCCAAGGTGGTCTTCTCCGGTGTAGCAAAGAGTGAAGCGGAGATGCGCCTGGCGCTGGATAAAGAGATCCTCTGTTTCAATCTGGAGTCGGAAGCCGAGCTGGAGCGCCTCAATCGGGTGGCGGGCAGCATGGGCAAGAAAGCTCGCGTCTCGGTGCGGGTCAATCCGGATATCGATGCCGGTACCCACCCCTATATCTCCACTGGCCTCAAGCAGAACAAGTTCGGCATTCCCATCGAGCTGGCGCCCGCCATCTATCGCAAGGCGGCCGCGATGGCGAACATCGAGATCGTCGGGGTCGATTGCCATATCGGCTCGCAACTCACTGAATTGAATCCCTTTATGGAAGCGGCTGACAAGCTGCTGCGGCTGATCGACGGTCTGGCAGCGGAAGGCATTCATATCCATCATCTGGACGTAGGCGGCGGCCTTGGGGTCAACTATGGTTCCGAGCAGCCACCTCATCCGACCGAGTATGCCGAAGCGCTGAAGCAGAAGCTGGCGGGTCGGGATCTGACCCTGCTGTTCGAGCCGGGCCGCGCCATCGTCGCCAATGCCGGTGTTCTGCTGACCCGGGTTGAGTACCTGAAACCGGGCGAGACCCGCAACTTCGCGCTGATCGATGCCGGCATGAACGACATGCTGCGCCCCTCGCTCTACGGCGCCTGGATGAACATCATCGAGGTGGATAGCCGTGCCGGTCATGCTCCCGCGCTCTATGACGTGGTGGGCCCGGTGTGCGAGACCGGCGACTTCCTCGGCAAGGAGCGCACCCTGGCGATTGCCGAGGGTTCCCTGCTGGCAGTGCGTTCGGCCGGAGCCTACGGCTTTACCATGTCATCCAACTACAACACCCGTCCGCGCGCTGCCGAAGTGCTGGTGGATGGTGCCAAGGCGCACCTGATCCGCGAGCGTGAGCAGTTGGCCGATCTCTGGCGCGGTGAGCACCTGCTGCCCTGACGCAGTAGATAGAGACGACAGAATTTTACAGCCCTGACAGCACAGGTGTGCGCGATGTGTACAGATTGTTCCAGGATGCATGGGGCTGTGGCCAATGACTTCATAGTGGTTGATGGTGAGTATTTACAGCCCTAACAGCACAGGAATGCACGATGTTGATAGATTTTCCAAGATGCATGGGGCTGTGGACAACGACTTCATAGTGGTTGACGGTGAGTTTTTACAGCCCTAACAGCACAGGAATGCACGATGTTGATAGATTTTTCCAAGATGCATGGCTTGGGCAACGACTTCATGGTGGTGGATGGCGTCACCCAGAAGGTATTTTTCAGCAATGACGTCATCAAGAAGCTGGCAGATCGCCACTTCGGGATCGGCTTTGACCAGCTGCTGCTGGTGGAGCCGCCCTATGACCCTGAACTCGACTTTCACTATCGCATTTTCAATGCCGATGGCAGCGAGGTGGAGCAGTGTGGCAACGGTGCCCGCTGTTTTGCCCGTTTCGTGCGTCTCAAGGGGCTGATAAACCGGGATCGCATCGCGGTCAGTACCGCCCGGGGTCGCATCGTGTTGCAGCTGGAGGGGGAGAATCAGGTCACGGTCAACATGGGGGTGCCCCAGTTTGAGCCGGGCAAGATCCCGTTCCGGGCCCAGAAGGCAGAGAAAACCTATCTGCTGCGGGCGCAGGAGCATACCGTGATGTGTGGCGTGGTCTCCATGGGCAATCCCCACTGCGTCATCGAGGTGCCTTCGGTCGCCGATGCGCCGGTCGAGACGCTCGGTGCCATCATGGAGCGCCACGAGCGTTTTCCCGAGCGGGTCAACGTTGGATTCATGGAGATGGTCAATGCCACCGAGATCAAGCTGCGTGTATTCGAGCGGGGCTGTGGCGAGACCCTGGCCTGCGGCACCGGTGCCTGTGCGGCGGCGGTGATTGGCATCAGTCAGGGCAAGCTCAAGGAGCGGGTCACCGTCAGTCTGCCGGGTGGCAAGCTGACCATCGCCTGGAAGGGGCCGGGCCAGCCGGTCTATATGACAGGCCCCGCCGAGCATGTGTTTGACGGCCAGATAGAGGTTTAGCCGATAAAGGTTCAGGTACGGGGGGCGTTGGCCCCCTTTGCCCATGATGTCGGGGCAGCGAGCCCCATTTCTCTGATGGATCAACCAATTTATGAGCGAACTCAAACGGCAGGAGCAATCGGTGGATGAAGCCACTGTGCTGGAGTACCTGGCCCGTTATCCCGAGTTTTTCCAACGCCATGCCGCCGTGCTGGACCGGATCCGCATTCCCCATGAACGCAAAGGGTCGGTCTCGCTGGTCGAGCGCCAGCTGGAGCGTCAGCGCGAGCGGATCGAACAGCTGGAGCAGGAGATCACCGAATTGATGGGGATCGCCAGCGAGAACGAGCGGATCTTTCGGGTCTATGCCGATCTCTACGGCGAGCTGTACGGTTGCCAGACCCTGTTCGAGGTGAGTGCCGTGATGGGCAAGGCCTTTGTCCAGCGACTGCGCCTGACCGGGCTGCGACTCTGGCTCAATCCCAAGAAGTTTGCCCTGAGCGGGCCCGAGCAACGCTTTCTGGCGCAGGGCAAGCAGCTCGAATCCCTGCTGGGTCAGCGTCTGCCGGGGCAGGATTACTACTTTGGCCGCCTGAGCCAGAGCGAGAAGCAGGCGCTGTTTGGCCACGATGTGCTGGTCAACTCGGTGGCCCTGATGCGGCTCGGCGATCTCGGTGTGCTGGCCTTCGCCAGCTCGGATCCCGGCCACTTTACTCCCCACAACGACACCCTGCTGCTGGGCCAACTGGGGCGCCTGCTGCAACTGCGTCTGCCCGAGTTGACTCATGGCTAGAACACCGGCCAGGGCACCCGCCAAAGCTTCCGTCATCGCACCGCCACTGCCTGCGGCACTGGCGGACGAGCTGGCGGCCTTTATCGAATACCTGAGGGTCGAGCGTCAGCTCAGCCCTCATACCCGCAATAACTATCAAGCCCATCTGGAGGCGATGACCGCCGAGCTGGTGGCCCAGGGGCTCACTGACTGGGGTCGGCTCGAGGCGAGTCAGGTGCGCACTCTGGTGACCCGGATGCACAAGGGGGGCCTTGCTCCTCGTTCCCTTTCCACCAAGGTCTCGGCCCTGCGCAGCTTTTGCGACTGGCAGGTGCGGCAGGGGCGACTGACCGCCAATCCGGCCCGTGGCATCGTCACCCCCAAACAGGGGCGACCGCTGCCGAAAAACCTCGATGTGGACGAGATGCACCAGCTGCTCAACATCACCGACGAGCAGGATCCGCTGGCGGTGCGGGATCGCGCCATCATGGAGTTGATGTACTCTTCAGGGCTGCGTCTGGCCGAGCTGGTGGGGATCAATCTGGTGGATCTGAAGCTCGACGACCGCCAGCTCAAGGTGATCGGCAAGGGCTCGCGGGAGCGGGTGCTGCCCATCGGCCGGATGGCGGTCGAGTGGCTGCAGAAGTGGCTCAAGGTGCGCCCGCTGCTGGCCGGGGATGAGAGCGAGGCGCTGTTTGTCTCCAGCCGCAAGCAGCGGCTGTCGGCCCGTTCGGTGCAGGCCCGCCTCGATGGCTGGGGCAACAAGCAGGCGCTCAACGCCCACGTCCATCCCCACAAGCTGCGCCACAGCTTCGCCACCCATATGCTGGAGTCCTCCGGCGATCTGCGGGCAGTGCAGGAGCTGCTGGGTCATGCCGACCTCTCTACCACCCAGATCTATACCCACCTCGACTTCCAGCATCTGGCCAAGGTTTACGACAGTGCCCACCCCAGGGCCAAGCGTGACCCGGATGCGCAGGACGATGAATAACGGGCTATGAGCCCCCGTTGCAGAGGAGAGTCCATGCACTTCTATCGCCGCTGGCAGCCGGTTGCTGCCATCTCGTTTGACCTCGATGACACCCTCTATGACAACGGCCCCGCCATCGTGCGCGCCGAGCAGTGGATGCTGAACCATCTGCGCAGCGAATATCTGGCCACCGCCATGCTCGACAAGCCGCGCTGGCTGGAGCTAAAACGCGCTGTGCTGCTGGCTCGGCCCGAGCTGCGCCACGATGTCAGCCTGGCGCGCCAGCAGACCATCCGTACCGCCATGGTCGAGGGGGGGATGGCCGACCAGCAGGCCAGCCGCGAGGCGGAGCAGGTGTTTGCTGCGTTTCTGGCAGAGCGCTCGAAGATCGAGGTGAGCGAGTCCACTCATCAGCTGCTGGTCAGACTGGCCGAACGCTATCCGCTGGTGGTCATCACCAACGGCAATCTGGATCTGGCTCAGGCAGGGCTGGATCACTACTTCACGCTGGTCTGCAAGGCGGGGGTGGGTGCCAGGATGAAACCGGCACCGGATATGTTTGAGCAGACCCGCAGCGCCCTCAAGTTGCCAGCGGGGCGGATCTTACATGTCGGGGATCACCCCGAGACCGATGTGCTGGGTGCCCGCTTGCACGGCTTTCGCGCCGCCTGGCTCAACGAGCGGCAGCAACCGTGGCAACAGCTGCAACTGTTGCCGGACGTTGAGCTGACGGCACTGGAGGAGCTGGCCGAGCTGCTGCTCTGATGGCGCTGGCGGGTGGCCCGGCTCAGGCGGTAATGGCTGTCATCGAATAGCGATATATGGCAAGGGGTTACGCCCGCTATTTGCGACAAACCAGCCCGAGCAGGGTGTAGCGATCGCGCTGGTTGACGCGGCAGTAACTGATGCCGACGGGTAGCGGCTGCTGCAGGGTGATGGCGCTGTTCTGATAGCGGCAGACCAGATAGAGCGGGCGCAGGCTGCTATCGAGCTGACTCCAGTAGTGGATCTCGTCTCTGTCGCCATTATCCGGTTTGAGTTGTGCCAGCTCGGCAGGATCTCCGTCGAACAGGGCCAGATTATCGAGCCGGTGGCTGAGGGTTTCGTCCGGATTGCCATCGTCATTGCGGGTGAACGCCTGCCAGCCCTGCTGCGGGGTCAGCAGCTGTTGGCGAGTCTCTATGGTGGCGGGACAATCAAATTGCAGGCTGGCGGCAAGGGCCAGGGTTGTCAGTAACATGGCTGCGGTTCTCTCTTCACGTCCTCAATATCGTGCCATGCTACGTCATCTTCCACCGAACAGCTTCATCAGTTTATCAAGCAGATCAAGCTGTTGTGGTGGCTGTTTCATGGCTTCCGCCTCCCGCTCCAGCAGTGCCCGCTGCTCCTGCTGGCGGTCGCTCAGCACCCGGTAGAGGGGCTCGACCAGCGCCTCGCGCTGCATCACCAGCTCCTGAAACATTGCCTGATTGATGCGATAGGTTTCGACGGTGGCCACCGCCCGTACCGTGAAGGAGCTGGGCTCGCCGGTGAGCAGGCTCAGTTCGCCAAAAAAGTCCCCCGCGTTGAGCGTACCAAGCTTCAGCTCTCGCCCTTCGACATTGACCACCATCTCGGCTTCCCCTTTGACCAGCACGAACAGCCAGCTGGAGACATCTCCCTGCTCCAGCATGATGTCGCCACTGACGAAGGGGGCGAACTTCACCTGATCGGCCAGCTGGAGCAGCTCGTTCTCCTGCAACATGGCAAACAGCGGCAGCTTGCGCAGGGTATCGGTTCGTTCGGCGGTATGGCGCTTGTGGCGGGCATCCAGATGCTGCTTCTCCTTGGCCATAAAGACGTTGAAGATCGGCGGGGTGAGGCGGCGATCGTTGCGGCGCAGGGCGGCATCGATCAGGCTGCGCACCATGGAGTCGGTCGGATCGTCGCGAGCCAGATCGGTCAGCCAGTAGCGCACTGCATAGCGGGCGATGCCCCCTTCGACGTTCATCAGCAGGCAGTCCGGTTGTGGATGCTTGGCAACGCAGGGGAGCTTGGTCTCCCGCAGGGATTTCTCGATCAGCGCGATGATCTGGGTCGGCAGGGTATCCAGGGTCAGATCGAACCAGACCCAGCGCCGCCACTGCAAGGGTTCGCCACGGCGGCGTCCGAGCACGGTGAAGCGCTGTTTAAGCAGGTGGCTGTTGGGGATGACGACTGTCTCCCAGTTGCGGGTCTCGATGGTGGTGGCACGCCAGTTGATCTCCACCACCCGGCCCTGGGTGGTATCCACTTGAAGCCAGTCACCGATGGCGATGGAGTTGTCGAGCTGAATGGAGACCCCGGCCAACAGGTTGCCCAGGGTGTCCTGCATGGCGAAGGCGATGACCGCGGTGATGACCGCTGAGGTGGTGACTATCTCTCCGAGCGCCATGCCTGAGGCGTAGAGGCGAAACAGACCCCAGCCGATATAGCCGATGGTGATGACGATATCGGCGATGATCCGCGGGATCCGCACATGGCAGAGGGGGAGCAGAAACTCGAACAGCAGGATCCCCCATATCTTGACCAGTATCAGGCCGGCCAAGAGGGTGGAGATCTCGATCAGCAATTGATGGGGCAGCGGCAGTTTGAACCAGCCCCCTTCCAGCTGGATCAGCAGGATTACCACCGCGCTAATCATCACGAAACTGAGCTCGGAGAGCAGCTCCCGTCGCTGTCCCGGACGGCGCCAGAAGTGGATCAGCATCAGGGAGAGGGTGAGCAAGGTCCAGAACGGGTGTTCGCCAATCCAGATCAGCGTCGGTAGCGCGGTGAGGTTTTCGCCAGCCATAGCAGCACCTTATTGTGGTTTTATTTCCAGCATAGCTGCTGCGGCGCGGGGAAATGGTGCGTTGGGGCGGCAATTTATTTATCCTGTGCAGAACCGGGCAAAGGAGTGCGATTGAGTGAAATTTTCAAAGAAAATCATCTGTTTGATGGCCCTGTTGCCATTGGCTGGCTGCGACCTGCTGGCCGAGAAGTATCGGGTCGAATTCCGGGATGGCTCCTGGCGTGAAATAGTCATTACCCCCTTCTCCAGCGAGGCGCGCTGGCGCGAGGGGTGTGCCACCGGCGAGGTGCTGAGCGACATGAAGGTGCCCATCAAGCGGGGTGATACGGTCAATGGCCGCGAGCAGTTGCTGATCGGCGGCGAGAAGTTCGAGCTGGATGACAACAACCTCTACCGCAGCAACGGCATGGTGTTTGGCCATTCGCCTGACCATATCCAGCGCGGGCTCAAAGGGATGGATATCTGCCGTACGCTGCGCCCCGAGCGGGGCGGACTGCCCAAGCTCAAGGCGCGCGGGTTTGGCGACTGAATCGATGAGGGATTACCTCGCTGCCATCAATGCACAGCGTTGGCGGCAGGCATCGCCAAAGGCTTGAAAGATCTTGATGGAGTGGGGGTTTTCATTGGCTTTCCACTCCGGATGCCACTGCACTGCCAGCAAAAAGGGTGACAGTGCGGGAGCATGAAGTGCCTCTATCAGCCCATCTTCGGCGTGGGCCAACGGCTTCAGACCCTTCCCCAACCGGTTGATGCCCTGCCCATGCAGGGAGTTGACCGGAATCTGTTCTTCCCCCATCAGTTCGGCAAACCAGCTGCCGGGCAGCAGTTTGATCTGATGGCTCGGCCCATACTGCTCGTCGACCGGATCGTCGGCATCCTCCCGGTGATCGTCATAACCCGGCTCGTTATAGACCTTCTGATGGATGTCTCCCCCCAGCGCCACGTTGATCTCCTGCATGCCGCGGCAGATCCCGAGGATCGGCAAACCACGGGCGAGCGCTCCCTTGATGAGGGGCAGGTCGAACAAATCGCGATCCCTGTCTTGCTGTTTTTCCGGCGTGAGGTTCTCCTGGCCGTAGAGGGCCGGATCGATATTGGAACCTGCACCACTCAGATAGACCCCATCGGCGAGATCCAGATACTGCTCCAGATCGGTGGTGCCGCAGCAGGTGGGCACCAGCAGCGGGACGCAGCCGCTTATCTCCACCAGCGGCATGATGTATTTGTGGGTCATCACCTGATAGGCGTGGCCGTTGCGGGGCTGGGCGCCCATGGTCATCAGTACGACAGGTTTACGGGGAGCGGGAGGCAGGGGATTTGGCATAGGGCACCTTGATTATCCTTGGCGTTGAAGTCTCATCCTGCGCCTTGGGCAGGCCCTTGCAAACCGGCAGGGCAAGGGCATGCCTCAAGGCATGGTCATGGGATCCCGCGTCGGGCCGGGTGGCAGAATCGTTGGTCAGCCTGGGCTGCGACGGCATGGATCCTCTCTTCAGTCTGCCAAGGCCGTTCAATATGTCAAACAAAATGAGGCCAAGTTGTTAACGGATTTGTCTTGAACTGCTCTTAAGCGGCGATTTAACGGGGCTGTTGAGATGAGCCGTTATGGCTGGGGTAGTAAAATGGTGGATATATTAAACGCGCAGGGCTGGCGGGGGATGTTGAGAGGAAAAGGCATCAATAGAAACACGCCTCCCCGAGGGGAGGCGTGTTCCGGGGATCACAGCAGGTCTTCGATCTCGCCGCGCAGATACTGGTACATCTCGCGGTAGGCGACCGGCGGCTTGTTCAGCTCCCGCTCCTTGTTGGCGGAACGGATCAGCTGGCGCAGTTTCTGGCGATCCAGCTCGTGGAACTGGGACATCAGCTCGTTGAGGGCGCTGTCACCTTCGGTGATCAGGCGCTCGCGCCACTGCTCCAGGCGATGCAAGCGGGCATTCACGGTGGAGTGACGGTTCTTGATGATGGAGAGCGCTTCGGCAATCGGCTCGATATCGCGGCTGCGCATCAGGCGGCCGATGAACTGCAGATGGCGACGGAAGGACTCATCCTTCTTCGGCTTGAGTTTGCGCCCCAGCTCTACCGCTTCGGCCAGCTCTTCATCCAGCGGGATCTTCTCGAGCTCGCTGTGGCTGAGGGAGACGATCTCTTCCCCCATTTTCTGCAATGCTTCGGCATCGCGCTTGAGCTGGCTCTTGCTGGGGCCCCAGTCTTCGAACTCGTTGTCGTCTTGATATTGACTCATCGGTCTCTTGATTCCTGTCATTCACGTTTGGCGGATATGTTACCAGCTTCTCCCGCTGGGCGCAGGGGTCTGATATGCTTACCCCCCTTTCCTTCTTTCATACAGATGTGAGTTATGGATCAGCAAGACCAAATCCGCCAGGATCAAGCCCATCTCGAGGCCGTGGTTGCCGAAGCCCTGGAGATAGCCAAAGGACTGGGCGCCTCGCTGGCCGAAGTCTTCATCAGCAAGCAGACCGGGTTGTCGGTGAACACCCGGGGTTGTGAACTGGAAAGCATTGAATTCAATAAGGATGGCGCCCTCGGCATCGCCGTCTATCGCGATGGTTGCAAGGGATCTTCCTCGACCACCGATCTGAGCAAACCCGCCATTCGTGCCGCCGTTGAAGCGGCCATCGAGATTGCTCGCCACACCTCGGCCGATGATTGCGCCGGTCTGGCGGACGCCGAGCTGCTGGCCTGGGATGCCCCCGATCTGCAACTGTGTCACCAAATCGAACTGGATCCCCAGCGCGGCATCGAACTGGCCATCGAGTGCGAACGACTCGCTCTGGGTCGCGATGCCCGCATCAAGCACTCCGACGGTGCCGGTTTCTCCAGCCATCTTGGCATCAAGGTCTATGGCAACAGCCACGGCTTCGTCAAAGGCTACGCGGCGTCGCGCAACTCACTGAGCTGCGTGCTGATCGGCGAGCAGGATGGCGATATGCAACGGGATTACGGCTACTCCTCCAGCCGTACCCTCGACGGGCTCTGGAGCCCGCAGCGCATTGCCGACGAAGCCGTTGAGCGTACCGTCTCCCGCCTCGGCGCCCGCAAGATCTCTACCCGTCATGCGCCTGTGCTGTTCCACCCTGACACAGCCTCCGGTCTGTGGGGCCATCTGGTGATGGCCATCAGCGGTGGCAACCTCTATCGCAAGTCGAGCTTCCTGCTCGACAAATTGGGCAAGCAGATCCTGCCCGAGTGGCTCACCATTCAGGAGTTCCCCCACCTGTTGGGCGGGCTCGCCAGTACCCCGTTCGATGGGGAAGGGGTGCGTACCCGCGACATGGATATCATCCGTAACGGTGAGCTGATGAGCTGGCTGCTTACCTCTTACTCTGCGCGCAAGCTGGGGCTGACCACTACGGGTCACGCCGGTGGCATCCACAACTGGCAGGTCTCCAATACCGGCCAGGATTTTCAAGGCATGCTGCAAGAGATGGGCACCGGTCTGCTGGTGACCGAGCTGATGGGGCAGGGGGTCAATATCGTCAATGGCGACTACTCCCGCGGTGCTGCCGGTTTCTGGGTCGAGAATGGCGAGATAGCCTATCCGGTCGAAGAGATCACCATCGCCGGCAATCTGGCCGAGATGTTCAGCCATATCGTGGCGGTGGGTCGTGACGAGGATGAGCGCTCCAGTCTCAAGACCGGCTCGGTGCTGGTAGAGAATATGAAGCTGGCGGGCCACTGATCCCGGTTTCAACAGAACCGAAACCATGAAAAAGGCCCCCTCGCCAACGCGAGGGGGCCTTTTTATCGGCCAGCGATCAGGAGGCTATCAGCCCTTGATGCGCTCGATGCGGCCACCCAGACCCTGCAGCTTCTGCTCGATGTCTTCGTAGCCACGGTCGATGTGATAGATACGGTCGACGATGGTGGAGCCTTCGGCCACGAAGCCGGCCAGCACCAGACTGGCGGAGGCGCGCAGATCGGTCGCCATCACCTGGGCACCCTTGAGCTGCTCGGTGTCACGGCAGATGGCTACGTTGCCCTGCAGTTCGATGTCTGCGCCCATCCGTACCAGCTCGGGAACGTGCATGAAGCGGTTCTCGAAGATGGTCTCGGTGACCATGCCGGTGCCTTTGGCGACGGCGTTCAGCACAGTGAACTGTGCCTGCATGTCGGTCGGGAAGGCCGGGTAGGGTGCAGTCTTGATGGTGACCGGTTTGAGGGTGCGGCCAGTCATGTCGAGGGTGATCCAGTCTTCACCCTTCTCAACCAGGGCTCCAGCTTCTTCCAGCTTGACCAGTACCGCTTCCAGCAGGGTCGGGTCGGTCTTGCGGCAGGTGATCTTGCCACCGGTGACCGCTGCACCCACCAGGAAGGTACCGGTTTCGATGCGATCAGGCTGCACGCTGTAGTTGCCGCCGTGCAGACGCTCGACACCGTCGATGGTCAGGGTATCGGTGCCCGCGCCCTGGATCTTGGCACCCAGGGTATTGAGGAAGTTGGCCAGATCGACCACTTCCGGCTCGCGCGCGGCGTTTTCGATCACGGTGCGGCCATCAGCCAGGGTCGCGGCCATCATCAGGTTTTCGGTACCGGTCACGGAGACCATATCCATCAGGATGTGAGCGCCTTTCAGGCGGCCATCGACACGGGCCTTGATGTAACCATCTTCGATGGTGATCTTGGCACCCATCAGCTCCAGGCCGTGGACGTGCAGGTTGACCGGACGGGCACCGATGGCGCAACCGCCGGGCAGGGAGACGTCAGCCGCGCCGAAACGGGCGGCCAGCGGACCCAGCGCCAGAATGGAGGCGCGCATGGTCTTCACCAGCTCGTAGGGAGCGACGTGGTTGTTCACCGCACCGGTCAGCACTGTGACGTTGCCGTTGACCTTGGTGGTCGCGCCCAGCATCTCCAGCAGCTTGATGGTGGTGCCCACATCTTTCAGGCGCGGCACGTTGGAGAGGTGTACCTCTTCATCACAGAGCAGGGTCGCGAACAGGATCGGCAGCGCGGCGTTTTTGGCGCCGGAGATGGTCACTTCGCCGTTGAGAGTACAACGACCATCGATTTTGAATTTGTCCATTTTTACTTCGTTACCAAATCAGGAGGGCAATAGGAATTTACGTTCGCGTTTCCACTCGGCGTCGGTGAACGCCTTGATGGAGAGGGCGTGAATGGCGTTGCTGGCGATCTTGTCCATCAGCGGGGCATAGATGGCCTGCTGCTTCTTGACCCGGCTCATGCCGTCAAACATGTCACCGACGGCGATCACTTGGTAGTGACTACCGTCCCCTTTGACATGGACTTCGGACAATGGCAGAGCCTCAAGGAGTATCGCTTCAATTTCAGAGACTTGCATTATGCGTCCTCAGTTGTGAGCGGGGTTGATTGAAACAGCCCGGCCACCCCGTAGAGGTTGGCCAGGGTATAGAAATCACTGGAGGCGCCCACCAGTTGCGGTGTGGCGCCTCGCGCTAATACGGCTTTGGCCCATTTGACCAGCAGGGCCAGTCCGGCGGAGTCGAGGGTGGTGACGCCGCCGAGCTCGAGCTGGTCGTCCTGCCACCATTCGGCGCGGCGTTGCCACAGGTCATTGACCTGTGGCGCCTGCAGCTCACCGCTAAGGGTCATGGTTTGAGTACCAGCGGCTTGGCGTTGTGTTCGCGTAACTGAGCGATCACTGCATCGATGCCATTCTGGCGGATCAAACCGCCGAGCTCGCTCTGTTTGGCGGAGAGCAGGCTGATCCCCTCTGCCACCATGTCAAAGGCTTTCCACTCGCCGGTCTTGTTGTTCTTGCGCAGCTTGAACTCGAGGAAGATGTCCGGCTTGCCGGCCTCTTTTACGCTGACATTGACGGCGGTGATGTTGCCGCTGGGAGCTTTGCCCGGCTCGACCTTGACGGTCTGCTTGTCAAAATGGGCCAGCGCATCGGCGTAGGAGCTCACCATGTACTCGGTGAACACCTCGACGAAGGCATTGCGCTGCGCTTCGGTGGTCTCTTTAATCTGGTTGCCAAGCACCTTGTAGGCGGCGAAGCGGTTGTCCACATAGGGCAGCAGCTCTTCGCGAATGATCACCCGCAGGTGATCCGGGTTGCTCTTCACCTGGGCCTGATCGGCTTTCAGGCGGGCAAAGGTCTGCTTGGCAGCCTGATCCACCAGCGCGTTGGGGTCGGTGGCATCGACTGCGGCCTGGGCAGACAGGGAAAAGAGCATGCTGGTCATCAGACCCAGCAGCAGGGCGATTTTCTTGAACATGGTTACTCCTTCTTGCTGTCTGATTTGCTGTCGGAGGATTGGCTGTAGAGGAATTTGCCAATCAGATCTTCCAGCACGATGGCGGATTTGGTGTCTTCAATCAGGTCGCCATCCTTGAGCATCTCGGTGCCCATCTCCTCATCGCTGAAGCCGGGGGCCAGACCGATGTACTGCTCGCCGAGCAGACCGGAGGTGAGGATGGAGAGGGAGCTGGTATCGGCGAACTCGCCAGCGCTCTTTTGCATCATCAGGGTCACTTCGGGCACCTGGGTTTTCGGGTCCAGTACGATGTCGCTGACCCGACCGACCACAACGCCGCCGACCTTGACCGGCGAACGGACTTTCAGGCCGCCGATATTATCGAAATGCGCGCGCAGGGTATAGGTTTCTCCTTCCGGTTTGAAGCTCAAACCGGCCACTTGCAGGGCCAGTGCCAGAATGGCACCGATGCCAGCCAGCATGAAGGTGCCGACCAGGAATTCTACTTTGCTGAACTTCATCTTTACCTTATCCAAACATGACTGCAGTGAGTATAAAATCCAGGCCGAGCACGGCGAGGGATGAGTGGACCACAGTACGGGTCGTGGCCTGACTGATCCCAGCCGAGGTCGGCTTGGCATCATAGCCGTTAAAGAGCGCAATCCAGGTGACCACCAGGGCGAAAATCAGGCTCTTGATGGCGCCCTGCATGATGTCCTCATGCCAGTCGACGGAGGCCTGCATGGCAGACCAGAAGCCCCCTTCGTCCACGCCGAGCCAGTCCACACCGACCAGCTTGCCGCCGAAGATGCCGATCAGGCTGAACATAAAGGCCAGCAGCGGCATGCTGATGACGCCAGCCCAGAAGCGGGGAGCAACCACCCGGCGTAGCGGGTCGACCGCCATCATCTCGAGGCTTGAAAGCTGCTCTGTGGCCTTCATCAGGCCGATTTCAGCGGTCAGGGCCGAACCGGCACGGCCGGCAAACAGCAGCGCCGTGACCACAGGGCCCAGCTCCCGCAGCAGGGAGAGGGAGACCAGCGGCCCCAGACTCTGCTCGGCGCCGAAATCCTTCAATACGTTGTAACCCTGCAGCGAGAGCACCATGCCGATGAACAGGCCGGAGACCAGAATGATGGCCACCGACTGTACGCCCACCACATACAACTGCTGGACAAGCAGCGGGAAGTGCTTGCGCGGCTCGGGTTTGCCCGCCAGCGCATGGAACAACATGATGGTGGCGCGACCGACGGAGCTGATAAACCGCACTCCGACCCGCCCCAGCTTGCTTATTTGACTTATCAACATCAGAGATCCTGTAGCAGATCGCCTGCCGGAAAATGAAACGGAACAGGACCATCGGGCAATCCTTTGAGGAACTGCTCGACTTCGGGATTGTGCTCCTCGCGCAGCTGGTCCGGCGTGCCGTGCGCCACCACCTTGCGATTGGCAATGATGTAGGCGTAATCGGCGATGCTCAGCACCTCTTTCACATCGTGGGTGACGATGACTGAGGTGATACCGAGGGCATCATTCAGCTCCTTGATCAGCTTGACCAGCACCGCCATGGTGATGGGGTCCTGCCCGACGAACGGCTCGTCATACATGATGAGGTCGGGGTCAAGGGCGATGGCACGTGCCAGCGCCGCCCGGCGCGCCATGCCGCCGGAGAGCTCGGAGGGCATCAGTTTTGCAGCGCCGCGCAAGCCCACCGCCTGCAGTTTCATCATGACGATGGTGTGGATCAGCTCCTCCGGCAGGCCGGAGTGCTCTCGCAGCGGGAAGGCCACGTTGTCGTAGACCGTCATGCCGGTAAACAGGGCGCCGCTCTGGAACAGCATGCTCATCCGCTTGCGCACTTCATAGAGGCGTGAACGGGAGAGGGTGGGGATATCTTCCCCGTCAAACAGAATGTGACCGGACTCCGGCTTGAGCTGGCCACCGATCAGCCGCAGCAGGGTGGTTTTACCGATGCCGCTCGGGCCCATGACGGCGGTCACCTTGCCACGAGGAATGGTCAGGTTGATCCCGTCATACAACAGCCGATCTCCGTGACTGAAGGTCAGATTGGAGATGGTGATCAGGTCATTGTTCAAACAATTGTCCATCCGGTGTAAATGAGGTGCGAATTTTATGGGGTAGTCTAGGTCTAAGCAACAGCAAGGAACAACTATTGAACAGGCTGCAAGCCCATTTGCACGACAGTTTTCTGTAACAAAGTGCGTCATCGAGAGCGGGACTTGCCATCCGATTCGCTTATCCGGGCAGACTTTTTTATAATCCCGCAGCTAATTTCGGCCCGGAGCTGTGTCTTTATGTCTGTAAAGCCTGAGAAAGTGTCTGAACTGTTCGATTTTCGTCGCAGTGCCCGCGCGGTGCTGGACACAGAAAAGCAAGCCATTGATGGACTCTATCAGTATCTGAACGACGCCTTCGACAAGGCGTGCGAAATGGTGCTGCGCTGCGGTGGCAAGATAGTGGTCACCGGCATGGGCAAATCGGGCCATATCGGCAGCAAGATCGCCGCCACCCTCGCCAGCACCGGCACCCCGGCCTTCTTCCTTCACCCGGGAGAAGCGAGTCACGGCGATCTGGGGATGATCTCCAGTGGCGACCTTATCATCGCTATCTCCAACTCCGGCGAGAGCGACGAAATCCTGGCCCTGCTGCCGGTGCTCAAGCGCCGCGGCATTCCGCTCATCTGTATGACCGGTAATCCGGCCTCTACCATGGCCAAAGAGGCCAACGTACATCTGTGCATCAAGGTGGAGAAAGAGGCCTGCCCGCTGGGTCTGGCACCCACTTCCAGCACCACGGCAACCTTAGTCATGGGCGATGCCCTGGCGGTCGCCCTGCTGGAAGCACGCGGTTTTACCGCCGATGACTTCGCCCTCTCTCACCCGGGCGGGTCGCTCGGCAAGCGTCTGTTGCTGCGGGTTGGCGACCTGATGCACAGTGGCGATCTGTTGCCCCAGGTGGGGATAGATGCCACCATCAGCCAGGCGCTGCTGGAAGTGAGCCGCAAGGGGCTCGGTATGACGGCGGTGGTCGATGGCAATGGCCTGCTGGCCGGGCTCTTTACCGATGGCGACCTGCGCCGCATTCTTGACCAGCAGATCGATATCCATCACACCCCCATCAGCCGTGTGATGACGGCCAACTGTGTTACCGTAGGTCCAGAGATGATGGCTGCGGAAGCCGTCAAGCTGATGGAAACGAGAAAAATCAACGGATTACTGGTCGTGGATGAAGAGAAACGCCCGCTCGGCGCCTTCAACATGCACGACCTGCTGAAAGCCGGAGTAATTTGATGCAAAACGTACCGACCCTCTATGGTCCGGTGACGCGCAGCCAGTTCGACAAGGCGGCGCAAATCCGCCTGCTGGTGTGCGATGTGGACGGGGTGCTCTCCAACGGCCTCATCTACATGGGAAACAACGGCGAAGAACTGAAAACCTTCTGCACCCGCGATGGTGCGGGCATGCGAGCGTTGCTCAATGCCGGGATCGAGATCGCCATCATCACCGGGCGCAACTCCCGTATCGTCAGCGATCGGATGAAAAGCCTGGGGGTGGCTCATGTGGTGCAGGGGGCTGATAAAAAGCTGCCTCACTTCGAAGCGCTGCTGGCCAAGCTGGGGCTGACTGCTGAACAGGCCGCCTATATGGGCGATGACACCATCGATCTGCCGGTGATGCAGGTCTGTGGGCTCGGCATTGCCGTGGCCGATGCCCATCCGCTGGTGCTGAGTCGTGCCGATATGGTGACCCGGCTTGGCGGTGGCATGGGCGCGGTGCGCGAGGTGTGTGACCTCATTTTGCAGGCGCAGGGCCACGACGATTATCAGCCCGAGGCCTCGGTATGAGCAGACAGACCCTGTTGTTTGCCCTGCTGTTTCTGGTCGCGCTGGTTGCCTGGCAGTTGGGCAAGGTTGAGCTGGTGCCTGAGAGCGCCGTCAAAATCGAAAACTATCAGCCGGATTTTGTCGCCAAAGATCTGGTGACCACCCGTTTTGATATCAACGGCAAGCGCACCGAGCGGCTGGAGTCGACCTACGCCGAGTATTATCAAATCCTCGAGCAGGCCACCTTCGACAAGCCGGTGGTCTACATGTATGACGATCAGGGTGCTGCCGAGTGGAAGGTGACCGCCGAAACCGGCGTGCTCAACACCGGCGACAACGTCATCCTGCGGGACAAGGTGCATCTGGATGGTCTGCTACCTACCTCTTTCATCTCCACACTGGATACTCCCTATCTGGAGCTGGATCTGGTGACACAGGATGTGCGCAGCAACCGGGAAGTGAACATTCTGGGTCGGGATTTCCAGACCCAAGGGGTTGGCCTCAAGGGCCATCTGGACCGCAAATATTTTGAGTTACTGGATCAAGGCCATGCCATCTATTTCAATGAAAAACGCTAATCTGGCCCTCGCAGCCCTGTTGTTGTGTGGTGCGGTGACCGCCAAAGAGTCCGACTTTGCCGAGAAGGTCTACGTCGATGCCGTCAAACAGGTGGCCGAGATGCAGGACAACCGCATCACCTTCGAAGAGGATGTGACCATCAATCAGGGCACCATCCGGATCAAGGCTGACAAGGTGGTAGTGACCCGTTCCGGCGAGAAAGGGGCTGAGGTGATGACTGCCTACGGCAAGCCCGCCACCTTCTTCCAGATCCTGGATAACGGCAAGCCGGTCAATGCCCACGGCAACACTATCCGCTACGAGCTGAAGAACCGGCTGGTGACCATCACCGGCAACGGTCAGCTCAAGCAGGAAGATAGCCAGGTCAATGGCGATCTGATCCGCTACGACATCGTCAAACAGAAGATGATTGCCGAGAGCAAGAGCCCGAGCCAGCGGGTCAAAACCGTGTTCCTGCCGGATCAGGTAGAGAATTTCGACAAGCCCGCCGACCAGAAGAAGTAGGGAAAATAAGCCATGGCAGTGTTAAAAGCAGTGGGCCTGCAGAAGAGCTACAAGCGCCGCATGGTGGTGAGTGACGTCAGCCTTGAAGTGGGCACCGGCCAGATTGTCGGCCTGCTCGGCCCCAACGGGGCGGGCAAGACCACCTCCTTCTACATGATCGTGGGGCTGGTGCAGCGCGATGCCGGTCTCATCACCATCGACGATCAGGACATCAGCCTGCAGCCCATGCATGTGCGGGCGCGCAATGGCATCGGTTACCTGCCGCAGGAGGCCTCCATCTTCCGTCGCCTGTCGGTGTTCGACAACCTGATGGGCGTGATGCAGACCCGCAAGGGGTTGAGTCGCGAGGAGCGTGAGGACAAGGTTCAGCAACTGCTGGAAGAGTTCAACATCACCCACATTCGCGACAACCTGGGTCAGAGCCTCTCCGGCGGTGAGCGCCGTCGAGTCGAGATCGCCCGTGCGCTGGCGGCTGAGCCGCGTTTTATTCTGCTGGATGAACCCTTTGCAGGGGTTGACCCGATTTCTGTGATAGACATCAAGAAGATCATTCAGCATCTGAAAGATAGAGGCCTTGGCGTCTTGATTACCGACCACAACGTCAGAGAGACTCTGGACGTATGTGAGAAGGCCTATATCGTCAGCCACGGCAAGATGATTGCCGAAGGTGCACCGGCTGACATCCTTGCCGATGAGCAGGTCAAGCGCGTCTATTTGGGCGATCAATTCAGTCTATAGTAAGGGGGCATGCCTTCATTTCCTTTGACGAGTGCCTCGCTGAACATAAGGATATCCCGACGTAGATGAAGCCGACATTACAGTTGCGTCTCGGTCAGTCCCTGACCATGACGCCGCAATTACAACAAGCGATTCGTCTGCTCCAGCTCTCCACTCTGGAACTTCAGCAGGAAATTCAGCAAGCGCTCGAAAACAACCCTCTGCTGGAGCAGGAAGAGAGCGAGGCGCAAGAGACCAGTCCGGAAGCGCCGGTCGATGCCAGCCAGCTGGATTCCAGCGATGCCATGGCTCAGGAGCAGATGCCGGATGAGTTGCCGGTGGATACCACCTGGGACGAGGTTTACTCTGCCGGCACCGCCCAGAGCGCGGGCCCCATCCACGATGGGGAAGATAGCGTCTATCAGGGTGAAACCACCGAAAACCTGCAGGATTATCTGCTGTGGCAGATGCGGCTCACACCGTTCAGCGATGTGGATGCTGCCATCGCGCTCGCCATTATCGATGCCATCGACGAATCCGGTTATCTGACCGTTGCGCTGGAGGATATCCAGGCAGCCGTCACCAGCGATGACGTAGAGGTGGAGCTCGATGAGGTCGAGGCGGTACTCAAGCGGGTGCAGCACTTCGATCCGGTCGGTATTGCTGCCCGTTCTGTGCAGGAGTGTTTGCTGATCCAGCTGGATCAGTATGACCCGCAGACCCCCTGGCTCAACGAGGCCAAGGAGGTGATCCTCGAGCACATGGAGCTGCTCGGCAACCGGGATTACCGCACCCTCGCCCGCAAGACAAAACTCAAAGAGAGCGACCTCAAGGAGGTGCTGGATCTGATCCAGCTGCTGGAGCCGCGCCCCGGCAATGGCATCATCCAGAGCGACTCCCAGTACGTGATCCCCGACGTCTCCGTGGTCAAGAAGGGCAGCAAGTGGGTGGTCGAGCTCAATCCCGACTCTGCCCCCCGCATCCGGGTCAACGAGACCTATGCCGCCATGGCCCGCAACGCCCGCAGCAGCACCGACACCCAGTTTATCCGCTCCCATTTGCAGGAAGCCAAGTGGTTCATCAAGAGCCTGGAAAGTCGCAATGACACCCTGCTGAAAGTGGCCAGTTGCATTGTCGAGCAGCAACAGGGCTTTTTCGAGTATGGTGAAGAGGCGATGAAGCCGATGGTGCTCAATGACATCGCCGAAGCGGTAGAGATGCATGAGTCGACCATCTCCCGGGTGACGACCCAGAAGTACATGCATACCCCCCGTGGTATCTTCGAATTGAAGTTTTTTTTCTCCAGCCATGTGAACACCGAAGGAGGAGGAGAGTGCTCATCGACCGCAATTCGCGCGCTCATCAAGAAGCTGGTCACGGCAGAGAATCCTGCCAAGCCGTTAAGTGATAGCAAGATCGCGGATTTGCTGGCCGAACAGGGTATTATGGTGGCGAGACGCACGATCGCTAAGTATCGCGAATCCTTGTTTATCCCACCTTCCAATCAGCGCAAACGCCTGGTTTAGGCAAACAAAAGGATGATGTTATGCAAATTAACCTGACCGGACACCATGTCGAGATCACCGAAGCTCTGCGTGATTATGTGAACAACAAATTTGCCAAACTCGAGCGTCACTTCGACCACATCAACAATGTTCATGTGGTGCTTAGCGTGGAAAAACTGAACCAGATAGCGGAAGCCAAATTGCACGTCAGCGGTGGCGAAGTGTTTGCCAACTCTGAACATGCCGATATGTATGCTGCGATAGACACCTTGCTCGACAAGCTGGACAGGCAGATCATCAAGCACAAAGATAAGTTAAATAAAAAATAACCATGCAACTTGAACACATACTGAGTCGGGACTGCACCAAGAGTGCAGTCCCTTGTACCAGCAAGAAACGCGCCCTCGAAATCATCAGCGAGCTGGCCGCCGAACGCCTTGGCACCTCCCGTCAGGCGCTGTTTGAATGCTTGCTGGCCCGCGAAAAAATGGGTAGTACCGGGATCGGTGCCGGTATTGCGATCCCCCACGGTCGCATTGACGATGAGTTCCCGCCAACCGCGATCCTGATGACCTTTGCCGACCCTATTCCTTTCGACTCCATCGACAATCAACCGGTTGACCTGCTGTTTGCCTTGCTGGTGCCGGAAAGCGAGTGCAAGCAGCATCTCAAGACCCTTTCTCTGATGGCTTCCAAGCTGGGTGACAAGGCGGTTTGCCGCCAGTTGCGTCAGGCAACCAGCGACGAAGAGCTCTATCAGATCATGACCTCGGCCTGACAGCAGGCCAAGGATGAGACACCCGTTTTGGCGTGAGGGAACAAGATGCAGTTAATCGTGGTAAGTGGACGCTCGGGCTCCGGTAAAACGGTAGCCCTGCGAGTGCTGGAAGATCTGGGTTACTACTGTGTGGACAACCTGCCGGTCAATCTGCTGCCCCAGCTGATTGTCTCGGTGGAGAGCCAGTACGACAAATTGGCGGTCAGTATCGATGTGCGCAACCTGCCGAGCGATCCGGAGAAACTGGAAAATCTGCTGGCTCAGGTGCGTAATGAGGGGCGGGTAGAGTTCTCCAGCTTTTTCTTCGATGCCGACAACGGCACCCTGCTCAAGCGCTATGGCGAGAGCCGCCGCCTGCACCCCCTCTCACGCAACAAGCTGTCGCTGGATGAGGCGATTCGGGAGGAGACCCACCTGCTGGCGCCACTCTCCTCGACCGCTGACCTGCGCATCGACACCACCACCCTCAGCATTCACGACCTGAGCGAGCTCATCAAAACCCGGGTACTCGGCAAGAAAGAGAACGAGCTGGTGCTGGTGTTCGAGTCGTTCGGCTTCAAGTACGGCATTCCCAAGGATGCCGACTTCGTGTTCGATGCCCGCTTCCTGCCCAATCCGCACTGGATCCCCGAGCTCAAGCCGTTCACCGGCAAGGATGAGCCGGTTGCCAACTACCTCTCGGCGCAAGCTGATGTGATGCTGTTTACCCAGCAGATCGAAAATATGCTGGCGACCTGGTTGCCCCATCTGGAGCGCAACAATCGCAGCTACCTCACGGTCGGCATCGGTTGCACCGGTGGTCAGCACCGCTCGGTCTTTATTGCAGAGCGGCTGGCCAGTGCATTCCGTTTGCTTGGCAAGAACGTGCAGATCCGCCACCGCACTCTCGACAAGAGTGCCCCCCAATCCTGACGGACCAATAGGACGACCCGATGACTGTTTCCGCCTCGGTTGAAGTGAAAAACAAGCTGGGTATTCATGCCAGACCTGCCATGATGCTGTTCGAGCTGGTGCAGGGTTTCGATGCCCACGTGCTACTGCGCAATGAAGATGGTGTGGAGGCCGATGCTGACAGCATCATCGGCCTGCTGATGCTGGATTCGGCGCAAGGGCGGCAGGTGGAAGTACAGGTTGAGGGCCCCGAAGAGGTCGAGGCCCTGGCCGCCGTGGTGGAGCTGTTCACTTCCGGCTTCAACGAGGAGTAGTCACTCCTTGTTTTATGTTATGAACCGGTACGCGCCAGCGTTTTGAAGTTGGCAAAATCCCGACAAGCCAGCAGATTCCTGCTGGCTTTTTCGTTCATCAGTGCCAGAAACAGGTCGTAGAGACCCATCGCCTCCTCGTAGTCGGCCTTGCTGATGGCCAGCACGAAGATGAGCGTCGCGATTTCTCCGTTGCCCCAGTCGATCCCCTGCGGGGCCAGTACGGTGTAAACCAGAGTGCGGCGCGCCAGCAGACCGAGGGAGTGGGGCAGGGCGATCCCTTCTCCCAGCATGGTGGAGACGATCCGCTCCCGCTCCTGCAGTGAGGCTCTGAAGCCGCTCTCCACCAGATCTTCCGCCTCCAGCTGATCACAGATACGGGCAAACAGTTCGGCCTGGCTGAGGGGGCCGTTGACCACCATGAAGTGGTCGGAATCGAAATATTTGTCGAGCATGTAGGGGCGGGTGCGGTCGATCAGCACCAGCTTGCCAAGCTGCTCCAGCTGGTATTGGGTCGGGAAGGGGGCAACGAGTACCACGGGGGCGTTTTTTTCGTTCACCTTGACGGTACTGATGACAAAGTCCTGCGCGATCTGCGCCAGACCTTCGTAATCCCGCACCGACTCCAGCGTGGTCAGCTGCAACTGGGGATACTCCCGTTTGATGCGTGCTTCCAGCACCCGGAAGGTGGCGTTGCCCGCATCGCAAAGCAATAGCGCCTGCGGGCGGCGGGTATAGCCGATATCGTAATGGCGCTCCAGCCCGACCCCGATATGGATCACCAGATAGCCGATCTCGTGATGGGTCAGTCGGTAGGGGGTCTGCTTGATCCACTCCGAAATGGCCGCCAACGTGATGTCGTAGGCGAGGGGGTAGTACTGCTTGATGTGATCGGCCAGCGGGTTGTGGTTGCCAATCTGGTATTTAACCCGTAGCAGCATGGCGCTGATATGGGTTTGCAGGTCGGCCCGCAGCTGTTGGTCGCCTCGCAGGTCGTAAGGGTAGTGTTGATGAATGTAGGTCAGCAGATGTGCCACCAGCTGTTCGCTCTCGGCGGCCATCGCCGGGCTGAGCTGGGGAGTATCGGCAATCAGGCGCGCCTGGATCTGGATGGCGAGACCGGCGATCTCCTCCTCTACGGGGGGCGTCAGGGTTGGCAATACTGCATATATATCGCGAGATACTGCCAGCAGCGGCAGAGTCAGGTCTTCGCTGGCGAAGTGGCGCAACTCGTGACCGGATGCCTGACGCAGCAGGGCAACGGCGCAGTAGATGGCGAGCTGCTGCAAGCTCTCGTCAGCGAGGCGCAGCTGATGTCGGGCAAGCTGGGCATGGATGTGATTGCCCACTACCTCCATCGTCTTGCTGGGGCAAAGGTTGGGCAACAGGGTTTGCAACTGGTTGTTGTGCAGCAACTCCTGATAGAGCAGCTGGGTCAGGCAGGCCCGGATCGCCGTCTCCTCACCCTGAATGCGCATCCCCAGGCGGGGTTTGCTCTCGACGCTGAGCCTGAAGTGGCTGAGTTGCTCACGGACTTCCGCCATATCCCCCTGCAGTGCCGCCCGGCTCAGATACCAGGTATCAGCCAGCTCATCGAGCTTGATCCCCTGCTCTGCCGTCAATAGCAGGATCTGCAGGTGCAGCACCCGCTCCCGGCTGGTGCGTGGCAGGCCGCTATCCTGACCCTGGGCCGACAGCAGAGCCTCGAACAGTCCCTGATTGTAGATTTTCAGCTGGTAGCCGCTGCCACGCTGGTGGATCAGGTGAGCGCCGTGCGTGGCAATCAGTTCGTTGAGGGTCGCCACATCGGTGCGCACCGTGCGGGTGGAGACATTGAGGCGGCGAGCCAGTTCCTCCTGTGGCAGCGGTTCGGCATGGAGCTGGATCAGCAGTTGATGGAGCCTGGGGTGTGGCAGCTTGATCATAGGGGGTATGCAAGACTCCTGTTGCGAGATAAAGGGTCGATGTTAACAAGTGGGTCATCAACAAGCCAGGCACCGGTCAGTGATTGAACCGGTGCCGTGACTGCCATCAGGCCAACAGTCGTTTCACTATGGCCAGCAGAGTCCGCACATCCTCGGGGCGAGTGTGCCCGCTCGCGTTGTCGATGATGGAGCTGTAGACGTGCGGGATCACCTTCTCGACTCCGGCGTCCAGCGCAATCCGCACTATCTCCTCGAAGTTCTCCAGATCGATGCCGCCGGTGGGCTCCAGCCAGAAGCCGTGGCGGGCACAAGCCTCGGCCACTGCCTGATACTCGTCGTGGCAGGCCAGCCCACCCATGGGGAAGAACTTGACCGAGCTGCCGCCCATGTCCTTGAGCAGGGCGATGGCGGTATCGATGGGCACTATGCCATCGGGCTGCCCGGCGCTGAGTGGACCGGTGGAGATCTTCACCATGCCCGGCATGCCGGTAGGGGAGATCAACCCATTCACCAGCGTTTGTGATTGGCCGAGCAGCGCCCGGCTGGCGCCGACACCGGTGAACACCTGATTGACGTGTTGGGGCTGCAGCTGGCAGGCCAGTTCGGCCACCATGGCGGATTGGCGCGGATCGCCGGCGCCTAGCCCGATGGAGAGGGCGTTGTCGATAAGCTTGGCGTACTCCTTCATATCGGCAACTGCGGAGGGAATATCCGGGTAGTTTTTGGAGAGCACACCGACCAGCACGTGGCCTTCGGCTGCGTCGTACACCTCGACGGCATTCTCTTTGGAACCTGCCAGCACGTTGAGACAGACCCGATCACGATAGTAGTTGGGGGTAAGGGACATCAGCGATTCTCCTGAACGAGGTTGGCAATGGCAGAGTGGATTTGGTCGAGCTGGGGCACGGTGACGCTGCGCACATCGATCTCGATGTGCCCCTCGTTGGCCTTGTAGCCGCGGCAGTAGATGGCAGGTGTGCCCTGTTGCAGACGGGTGACGACCTGCACTGTAGTCATGCCGAGCTGCTGGTGGTCAAAGGCGATATCGGTGCGGGCGATGTCACGTCCTGCGCTGTCCCATACCACCTTGGCGGTGACGCCGGGCAGCAGGTTGAGGCGCTCGATGAAGGGGCTCATCTTGGCAACCATGGCGGCGCCGCTCTCCTTCTCTTTGGCCAGATAGCGCTCGATGGCATGGGTCAGGCCGAGGATCCCCTCCTTGCCCACCTTCATGGCGCGACCGATGCCATTGGCCTGCTGTTTGACCCACTCCACGTACTGACGCTTGCCGAGCACCAGCCCGCTGGTGGGCCCTTCAATGGCTTTGGCACCGCTGTAGATGACCAGATCCGCTCCCTGGTTGTAGTAGAGGCGCAGATCCTCTTCGGCAGCCGCATCGACGATGAGCGGGAGCCCGTGGGTCTTGGCGACCTCGGCGGCCTCTGCCACCGACAGAATGCTCTTCTGCACGCAATGGTGGGACTTGATATAGAGGATCGCAGCGGTGTTGGCATTGATGGCGGCTGCCAGCTGGGAAGGGGAGCACTCGTTGGCGTAACCGGCTTCCACTACTTTGCCGCCACCCAGATTGACCATGGTACCGACCGGGGCGCCGAAGTTGACGTTATGCCCCTTGGGCAGCACGATTTCACTCGGCACCTCATGGGGATGGGCATGCAGGTGCTCAAGACGATAGGGATCGCCGCGCACTATCATGGCGGCGACTGACTGGGCGATGCCGGCGCTGGCACAGGAGACCACCACCGCATCTTCCACATCCAGTAAACCAGCCAGATAGGCGCCGGTCTTGTTGACCAGATCCTTGACCTCGAAGTAGTGGCCCAGGCCAAAATTGACCGCATCGACCACCTCCTGCTCGGGGGTGGAGACGCCGAGAATGGTCATGCGCCCGGAGGCGTTGATCACCGGTTTGAGCTGATATTTCTCATAAACAGAAGGCATGGTGTGATTTCCCATAGTGAGTCAGAACCAGTTCGCCACCGACCAGGGCGGCGAGAGGCTGCAGTTGTTGGTCACCGCTGCGGGACTGGGCTTCGGTATCCATAAACAGGGTCGGGCCGCTGGTGACCTCGAACAGGGTCAGATCGGCATCGGCGCCCACCTCGAGCCGCCCCTTGCCGGAAAGGCGCAGGGCATCGGCCGCTTGATGGGTGACGCAGGCGAGCACCTGCTCCAGCGTCATGCCGATGGCGAGAAACTTCGACATCACGTGGGCCAGACTGTAGACCGGCCCCTTGATGCGGTTCTTGCAGTAGATGTCGGAGCTGATGGTGCGGGGCAGGATCCCCTGTCGGATAGCCAGCTCCGCCACCTCGAAGCTGAAGCTGGCGCCGCCGTGGCCGATGTCGAGCAACAGGCCCCGCTGCATCGCCTCGCGCACCGCGACCCGCAGCTCGCCAGCCGGGGCCAGAATGCGGTTCGGTTTGCCATTGAAGCAGTGGGTCAGCAGATCGCCATCCCCCAGCAGAGCGACTATCTCGTCCAGATCCGGCGGTGTGTTACCCACGTGCACCATCAGCGGCAGCTGGCCGTGGGCCTGTTGCAGGGCCTTGGCCATGCGCAGCGGTTGCATACCGTTTTCTCCGACCACGCTACCGCTCATCCGCGCCTTGATGCCGACGATAAAGTCGGGGTGGCGGCGAATGGCTGCCGAGGCGAGATCCATATCGAGGTCCCGGCTATCCGCCAGCTCGTTCTGGCGCAGCAGACCGATGCGGGAGATGTTGAGCAGGGCATGCACCCGGGTCTTGCAGCCCGCAGCGATCAGCTGGAAGTCATCCACATCGTCGGCTCCGGTGCTGCCGGCGTCGATGACGGTGGTGACGCCGGACTCTACGCCCACCTTGTCCGGCTCATCGTGATAGATGGGGGAGGCGGGGTAGCAGTGGGTGTGGCCATCGATCCAGCCTGCGCTCACATGCACCCTGCCGCCGAGCTCCAGGATCTGCCGCGCCGTTGCCGTCTCCGGCAGGGAGCCGATGGCGGCGATTTTGCCCTCCCTGATGGCGATATCGACGAGCTGGTCATCTCCCAGCCGCCCCGCTTTGATGATGATGTCGTACATGCTGATAACCTCTGGCGAGCCGCCCCGCAGGGCGGCTGGTACTTACACAAGGGCGACCGGGAAGAAGGTACCCAGCAGCATGGCTCCCAGAATGGCACCGCCGGTGATGGGCTTGCCCCACACGTAGAACAGCAGTGCCCCCAGCAGGGAACCGATACCGATGGGAATGGAGGCGCCCATGGCGGAGAGGATGATGAGGGGGCCGAGGAAGCGGCCAGAGCTGTTGCCAGCACCCATCATCACGTCAGCACCGTAAGTGGAGTTGCTCTGGTTGATGGTGAACTTGCGCGCCAGAATGATGACGTAGCCGATGGCCAGACCAATCCCCATACCGGTTGCCAGCGAGGCGCCGAAGTTCTCCACCGGATAGACGATGCCGGCCCCCAGCAGCAGAGCTGGCACTCCGAGGCCAACCCCGGTCTGGATGGCACCGCCGATATCCAGGATCCCCACTAGGGATCCCTCGATGATGCGGGCGAACAGGAAGCTGGCGCCGAAGGCCGCCACTGCGCCATAGGCACCCGTGTCCATCCCGGCCTTGAGCATGGCGACGAAGGCTACTTCGTTGAAGGCACCAACCCCGTACAGATAGAACATGTGGGTACCGGCAAAGACCCCGGCCGAGAGCAGGCCGACGAAGATGGGGAATGACCAGTCGGCATACCAGAAGTTGTTTTTCAATTTCTCATCCATGGTGTGACCCCTTATTTGCCGCTCAGCAGGTTATGGACGTTTTCCAGCCACAGGGGGACGCCCATATGGAAGGATTCAATCAGTTTCATGTCGAAGCCGCGGAAGAAGCCGCTCAGCACGAACAGCAGGACGATGGCTGCCATCATCACCTTGGTGACATGGTTCCAACCGCTCTCTTCCACACCCTTGCCGATCAGGATGCCGAGCACCAGACCCGGTACCGCGTTGCCCATGATGAGCTGTGCCAGACCGCCGAAGATGGTGGCCCAGAAACCGGATTTCTTGCCCGCCTCGATGGCGGCCAACCAGAAGATCACCGGCATGACGGTGTTGACCAGCAGGTTGGCGGCCGGTACCAGCACCTTGACCGCAGTGACCTGCAGGGCGGCCGGCACGGCTGCGGCCGTGCTGTTGAGGAAGGCAACCACGATGGCACCTATGATGCCGCCGGCGATGGCCATCTTTTTCGGGTCGTGCAGGGTGGTGGCGAGATCCCGATTTTTGAACAGCAGTGCCGCCGTGGCCCAGTGCGGGATGATGCGGTGATCTACATCCTGGGTGAAGGCGCCGGCCGCCACGGTCGAGGCCCAGGCGTTGAAGAAGAAGCCCAGACCAAACGAGAAGTGGGAAGCGGGATCCCCTTCGCAGGAGTTGAGTTCGCCCAGGGTGCGGAAGGCCCCCATGCCCTGTACGGTCGGGGCGTGGAACATCCGCGCCGCGCCGGCCCCCACCCCGACGCCAACCAGGCCGCCAATGATGAGTGACTTGATAAAAATGATTAGAAACATCCAACGTATCCTTCTTGTGGGGTGGTGCCGGTCAGGAGATCACACCTGGGTGAACGTCACCCTGGCGACGTCGAGACTGGTGACCTGAACCTTGATCTCCAGCTGGACGCGGTATTCGCGGCGCTGGCGCGGCAGGAAGAAGAACAGGAACTTCTCCACCCGGACCGACTCCTCGGCTTTGAGCACCTGTACATCGACCGGCTCAATACGCAGCAGTACCTGCTGGTTGTCCTTGAGCAGTGTGGGTTGCACCTGGCTGAGGGCGGAGGCAAACGCCTGTTGGCGTGTCGTCCCCTTGCCGTTGACGATGACCTGGGTGGTGAAGTTCTCTTTCATCAGGCGCGTCCGTGCTTCTTGGCGAAGGCTTCGACCAGCTTCTGGCCCAGCTCTTCCTTGTCCATGAAACCGAAGCCCAGCACTACACATCCTTCGTTGATGGCGGTGACGCCCTCTTCAACAGAGCGCATGCCGTAGCGGCACTTGTAGCCGTATTTGGTCTGGGCGGTGATGGCACCGGCGCCGCCGCTGCCGCAGAAGGAGATGCCGAGATCCGCTTGCTCCTTGTTCATCACGTCGCCGAGCTTCATGTCAGCGGCCATGCCTGGGATGATGGTCACGTTGGCCCCGGCGGCTTCCGCGCCTGCGCCCACTTTCTGACCCTTGCCGAGACGGTCTCCAATCACGAGTTTGATGGCTGTCATATCGATTTCTCCTTGAGTTACGGGTTCTGCACCGAGCTGAGTTCGTTTTCTTTGGCGACTTCAAAATGGACGGACAAGAGGTGTGCCTCCTCATAAGCAAGCTGATCCAGCCAGCTGACGACCTGTTCGGCGAGACGCAGTGAGAGGGGGGAGATCTCTTCAAACAGGCTGAGGTCAACTTCTGGCAGGGGCTCGCCGCTGTGGGAGCGCCACACCATGGCTTTGACATGGGAGGCCAGCATCTGCCGTTGCACCTCGTTGGGGATGATGCCCTGTTCGGCCAGCAGGGGATAAATGCGCGCGAGGATATGATCGGTCTGGCGCAGCAACTCCGGGCTGTTCGGGGTCAGGGTCTGGTCGTGAGTCTCTGTTTGCAATGTCTGCTCTCCAAGGCTGGCAGAAGGTATGGCGTTACCCTAAGCCTGCGCGTCGATGTGGAGGAGGCAGCGTTTTTCCGATTCGAAGCGGAAATTCCTGAAGAAATGGCCCCAAAGTGAGCGTTTGGATACTGAAAAGACAAAAAGAGTGCTTATTGGGACCGGTTTTGTGTGATCGGTTGCGCACAAATCGGGTGGCGGGAGCAGGGCAAGCGTTGCGGGAAACTGTGAGTCATCTCACGGTAAGAGACGTTGCCGAGAGGGCAGATATGGAAAAGGGCGGTTTCCCGCCCTTCTCATAAAAAGGAGTGACGCTAGCTGGCCGATGCGGCGCTCGAGCTGGCTGTTCTCTGCTGATAGCGCAGGTCTTCCTCTATGGTGACCACCACTTCCAGCGGCTTGCCGGAGCGGAATACCGAGATGGTCAGCTTGGTGCCGGGGCGGCTCTCGACAATCTTGTCCATGGCGCTGCGTACGCCACTGATGGCCTCTCCGTTGATCTTGAGCAGCACATCCCCTCGCTGCAGGCCGCCTTTGGCCGCCGGGCCGTTGGGATCCAGACTCTCCACCACCAGACCACGCAGGTCGCCGAGGTTCATCATCCGCGCGACTATGGGGTTGATCTCGACGCTGGAGATCCCGAGGTAGCCGCGGATCACCCGGCCGTTGGCGATCAGCTCATCCATGATCCGTTTGGCCAGCCGGTAGGGGATGGCGAAGCTGATGCCGTAGCTCTCCTGATTGCCGTTGAGGTGATAGGTGGCGGTGTTGATACCCACCAGATCGCCACGGCCGTTGACCAGCGCGCCACCCGAGTTGCCCTCGTTGATGGCGGCATCGGTCTGCAGCAGATCCTGACGGCCATTGCTGTCGGGCCCCATGCTGGAGAGGCCGGTACGGCCGGTCGCACTGATGATGCCCTGGGTGATGGTCTGGCCGACGTTGTAGGGGTTGCCGATGGCGAGCACCACATCCCCCACTTCTGGCAGTCGCTCCGGATCCTGCGGGATCACTGGCAGGTTGTCTGACTCGATATAGAGCACGGCGAGGTCGGTGAGCTGATCGGTGCCGACCAGCTCGGCGCTGAAGACCCGGCCATCCTGCAACGCGACGATGATCTGGTCGGCATCGGCGATGACGTGGTAGTTGGTCAGCACATAGCCGCGCTGATTCATGATGACGCCGGAACCCAGCCCTTGCGGGCGCAGTTCCCCTTGATTGCCCTGATTGGGGGCAAAGCTGCGGGTGTAGATGTTGACGACGGCAGGGCCTGCCCGATGAGCGGCATAGGAGAAACTCAGTTCACGGGCATTGGTGATGATGCCGGGCAGTTGGGCACCACCGCGAAAATGGGGAAACAGTAGCAACAGCAGCGCCGCGACGGTCAATCCAAAACCGACAGACTTGCCCAAGTAACTGACTAAAGGGGGGATTTTCATGTCATTCTCATCCGTACAGGCTGCGCGCAGAGAATAACACTATCGATGGATAAAAATCACCCGCGGTGAAGGCCGCGGGTGATAGAGGCGTTGGCGAACAACTTGAGCGTTAGCGGATCACCAGATAGAGCGAGGAGTCGCCGCGCTGGATGTTGAGCGCCAGCACATCAGGCTTGTTCTTGAGCGCCTTGGTCAGCTCGCCCAGGGTGTTGATGCGCAGGCGGTTGACCCCGATGATGATGTCACCCTTCTGCAGGCCGGAAGCGGCTGCCGGAGAGCGAGGATCAATGTCGGCCACCGCAACACCGGAGACCGGATCGGTAGTGGTGCTCAGCTTGGCCCCTTCCAGTGCCGGATGCAGCGCGCTGGCGCGTACTTCGCTGTCATCGGCCTGCTTCAGGGTCACTTTGGCAGTTTGTGACTTGCCATCGCGGATCAGCCCCAATTCGACCTGCTTGCCAGCGCCCATGGTGGCAATCTTGGCACGCAGTTCGCCGAAGGAGCGAACCGGTTTGCCATCGATGCTGACGATGATATCGCCTGCCTTGATGCCCGCCTTGTCGGCCGCCGAATCAGGCATGACTTGATTGACGAAGGCACCATCCTTCTTGTTGTAACCGAAGGTTTTGGCGATGTCGGAGGTGAGCTCGGTGCCGGTAATACCCAGCTGGCCGCGACGCACTTCACCGTACTTGACGATCTGCTCGGTCAGATCCCGCACCATGTTGGAAGGGATGGCAAAGCCGATGCCAATGTTGCCGCCGTTCGGGCCCAGAATCGCGGTGTTGATACCGATCAGCTCGCCACGCAGGTTGAGCAGAGCGCCGCCGGAGTTACCTGAGTTGATGGCCGCATCGGTCTGGATGAAGTTCTCCAGATTCTCGATGTTGAGGCCGCTGCGACCCAGCGCACTGACAATACCGGAGGTGACGGTCTGACCCAGACCAAACGGGTTGCCGATGGCCAGCGCATAGTCACCCACCCGCAGCTCGTCGGAGTCGGCAAACTTGATCTGCACCAGATCCTCGGCCTTGATTTGCAGCAGGGCGATGTCGGACTGCTTGTCTTCACCGATCTTCTTGGCCGCGTACTCACGACCATCCTTCAGGTTGACCTTGATCTCGTCCGCCTCGTGAACCACATGGGCGTTGGTGATCACGTAACCCTTCTTAGCATCGACTATGACACCGGAGCCGAGTGCCTGGAATGGCTGCTCGCTCACCTGTTCATCGGGCATGTTGGGGCCGAAGAAGAACTTGAACTGTTCCGGCAGACGCTGACGGGTAATTTTTTTGCCAGAAACCGAGATATTGACCACCGCCGGGGTGACCTGTTCGAGAACAGGCGCCAGGCTTGGCATCTCCTGATTTGAACCTAACAGGGAAGGCAGTGCAGCCTGAGCAGGGGCCGCAGACATGGCGATACCGACACTGAGGGCTAGCACACTGAGCATGGAAAGAGGTTTACGCATATGAAAAACAGCTCCCAGAAAAAGTTGCATTGCAATCGTCAAGGTCAGACCACGGGACTGGCCAATTAGTTCCGCGAGGAACTAGTTTGGTTGCTTGAGCAGTCCGGAAGAGGCGCCAGCATAGTCGCGAGGCGGAACGCCCGGCTCTTCTGCCACATTGGCAGGGGCTTCTTCTACCAATGACTCGCGGAACAGCGGTTCCTGCGCCTTGGCCAGGAATTTGCTCTGCTCGGCCATGTGGCGATAGAGGGTCTGATACTGCTCGGCCAGTTGCTCCATCAGGGCGGCGCTGTCGGCGAAGTGGGTGTTGATTTGGCCCTGATAACTCTCGAGCTCCTTGTGGGCCTTCTTCAGTTCCTGTTCGAGACGGCCAGCATCGCGGCTACGCACCGAAAAACGGCCGAGAACGATACCGATAATCAAGGCCGCGACAGCCAGCAGGATCCCAGTTAACAGACTCATAGATGCTCCTTGTTACAGCTAAAACAGAGTGGGTTTATGCGGTCGTCATAACCGCCATGCCTTGATGGCACTATACCGTGCGTCCTGAGGCCGTGATACCATTTTGTCCTCGATTCAGGGACTTGGAGAGGCGCTCAAGGATGACACCGCAGCAAAAATACCAGCAGGATCTGCTGCGCCCCGGCTTTGTGGCCGACCCCGCGCAGGGGATGGCCATTAGCAGGCTGGAGCGACTGTATCAGGATTTGCTACGGCGCCCGACTCCGACCAGATCTCGAGGGCTGCTGGGTTGGCTGCAAAAGCCCAAGCCGCCGGAGCCCGTCCTCGGTATCTATATGTGGGGCGGAGTGGGCCGAGGCAAGACCTGGCTGATGGATACTTTTTTCGACAGCCTGCCTGGGACGCGCAAGATGCGCAGCCATTTCCACCGCTTCATGCACCGCATTCACGATGAACTGCAGGGGTTGAGCGGGCAGTCCGATCCCCTCAAGCTGGTGGCCAGCAAGCTTGCCAGCGAGACAGACATCATCTGTTTCGACGAATTTTTTGTCTCCGACATCACCGATGCCATGTTGCTGGGAACGCTGTTTCAGGAGCTGTTTGGTCACGGTGTCGTGCTGGTCGCCACTTCAAATATTCCGCCGCAGGATCTTTATCGCAACGGGCTGCAGCGAGCCCGTTTTCTGCCTGCTATCGAGCTGATCGAGCGCCATTGTGAGGTACTTAACGTGGATGGTGGTATCGACTATCGCCTGCGTACGCTGGAACAAGCCGAGATTTATCACTGCCCGCTGGATTTGCAGGCAAAAGCCAATCTTGACCGCTATTTTCAGCAATTAACCGGCGGACACACGGCTTGCGAGGGGACGTTCGAGGTCAATCATCGTCAGCTGGCGTCGCTCGGGATGGGGGAAGGGGTGCTCTACATGGAATTTGAGCAACTTTGCTGTACTCCCCGCTCCCAGAACGACTATATCGAGCTGGCCAGGCTGTTCCATACTGTTCTGCTGGCCAATGTGCAACCAATGGGCACAGGCACGGATGACGCGGCTCGCCGCTTCATTGCCATGGTAGATGAGTTCTACGAACGGCACGTCAAACTCATCATGTCGGCGGCGGTTCCCATGACAGAACTCTACGGCGAAGGGCTGCTGAATTTTGAATTCAAACGCTGTCTTTCGCGGCTTCAGGAAATGCAATCGCACGAATACCTTGCCAGAGTGCACCTTCCTTAGTCACAATACCGCGCCTGCCAGTCGGATGGGCATCTGCGGCAGGTAGGGCCGGGCGACATTTGCTGGTTTCATGGCAGTGAAATTAGCAGGTGATATTTAAGGCAACTTCACTTATAATCGCCCGGCCCACGTTACAGCTGTCGATAAGACAGCAACACTTTAAGCTTTACTTGTATTCGAAGGGGTACAGGTAGGCCATCGTTTGTTGTTTGTGGGAGAGCCCCCATAAGCAATTGGGTCTGTAACAGGTAATTGGGTTTAACTTAATGAAAACTTTCGTTGCCAAGCCAGAAACCGTAAAACGTGACTGGTACATTGTGGACGCAGAAGGTAAAACTCTGGGTCGTATCGCAACCGAGATCGCTGCTCGTCTGCGTGGTAAGCACAAAGCTGAGTACACTCCGCACGTTGACACCGGTGATTACATCATCGTTGTAAACGCTGAGAAGGTACACGTAACCGGTAAGAAATTTACCGACAAAATGTACCACGCTCACTCCGGTTTCCCGGGTGGTATCAAGTCAATCAGCTTCGACAAGCTGATTCAGCGTAAACCGGAAATGGTAATCGAAGCAGCCGTCAAAGGCATGCTGCCGAAAGGTCCTCTGGGCCGTGCCATGTTCCGTAAACTGAAAGTTTACGCAGGCGCCGAGCATGCTCATGCTGCTCAGCAACCTCAAGTACTGGATATCTAATCGGGAACTGGCAACATGGCAGAAAATCAATACTACGGTACCGGCCGTCGCAAAAGCTCCACTGCTCGCGTATTTATCAAAGCGGGTAGCGGCAAGATCGTAATCAACCAGCGCTCCCTGGAGCAGTACTTCGGCCGTCCGACTGCCCGCATGGTAGTTCGTCAGCCGCTGGAACTGGTTGAGATGACCGAGAAACTGGACCTGTACATCACCGTTAACGGTGGTGGCATCTCCGGTCAAGCTGGTGCGATCCGCCACGGTATCACTCGTGCTCTGATGCAGTACGACGAAACCCTGCGTTCCGAACTGCGTAAAGCTGGCTTTGTTACTCGTGATGCCCGTAAGGTTGAGCGTAAGAAAGTTGGTCTGCACAAAGCTCGTAAGCGTCCGCAGTACTCCAAGCGTTAATTCGCTTTTGGTACTCACTCTTTCGAGTGTCAAAAAAGCCTGGCAACCGCCAGGCTTTTTTTATTGGTAATATTACCGACATCAATGCTAACCACGCGTCACAAAAGACAAAAAATTGTTTCTTTATTGTTTTCATTGCTCACCGCTCTTTCTTGTCAAGTTGTTATCTTTTCTTTAAAATTTCCCCTGTTTTCTGTGGCAATTGTAAATCCAGCTTCCGCCGCTGTTGTCACGGGAAAAATGGGGAACAGGGACACTATAAGAATGTGCGGAGTCCACATGGGAGAGTTTTTGGATGAGCAATGCGCCAGTTGATACCGGTCGCCGCAGATTTCTTACCTGGTCAACGGTTGCCGTTGGTGGGGTAGGAGCTGCGTTTACCGCAGTGCCGTTTATAAAGTCATGGAATCCGAGCGCCAAGGCCAAAGCAGCCGGTGCGCCGGTTGAAGTCGATATCAGCAAGTTGGAACCGGGTCAGCTCATCCGTGTCGAGTGGCGAGGCAAGCCTGTCTGGGTGGTGAAACGCACCAAACAGACGCTGGATGCCTTGGCTGCACATGATGACAAGCTGCGGGATCCCTCATCTGAAGAGCCGCAGCAGCCTGACTATGCCCATAACGGGTACAGATCGATCAAGCCCGAAATTTTTGTCGCGGTCGGTATTTGCACCCACTTGGGGTGTTCACCTTCCTATCTGCCTGATAGCTTTGGCGAGCAGGTGCAGGGCGTTACGTCCGGCTTCTTCTGCCCGTGTCATGGCTCCAAGTTCGACATGGCCGGCCGTGTGTTCCAGGGGGTGCCTGCACCGCTGAACCTGGTCATTCCGCCCTATCAATTCATTAATGACACCACCATCCAGGTCGGTGCCGATGGCAAGGAGGCCTGACCATGTTGAGTAAACTGATGGGCTGGATCGATTATCGATTCCCGCTCACGGCCATGTACAACGACCACATGGCCAAGTATCCGGCACCGAAGAACCTGAACTTCTGGTACTTCTTCGGCTCGCTGGCCATGCTGGTGCTGGTTAACCAGATCATCACCGGTATCTGGCTGACCATGAACTACAACCCCTCCGCGGAAGGTGCGTTTGCCTCCGTGGAATACATCATGCGCGATGTGGAGTATGGCTGGCTGCTGCGTTACATGCACTCAACCGGCGCGTCTGCATTCTTCATCGTGGTCTACATGCACATGTTCCGCGGCATGATCTATGGCTCTTATCAGAAGCCTCGTGAACTGCTGTGGATCTTCGGCATGCTGATCTTCCTGGTGCTGATGGCAGAGGCCTTTATGGGCTACTTGCTGCCCTGGGGCCAGATGTCATTCTGGGGGGCACAGGTCATCATCTCGCTGTTTGGCGCCATTCCGGTCATCGGTGACGATCTGACCCTGTGGATCCGCGGTGACTACGTGATCTCCGGTGCGACCCTTAACCGCTTCTTTGCGCTGCACGTCATCGCGTTGCCGCTGGTGCTGGTGATGCTGGTTGCCATGCATATTCTGGCGCTGCACGAAGTAGGCTCCAACAACCCGGACGGTATCGACATCAAGAAGCACAAAGATGAAAACGGCTGGCCGCTGGATGCGGTGGCGTTCCACCCTTACTTCACCGTCAAGGATATGATCGGTGTGGCAGGCTTCCTGTTCTTCTTCTGCGCCATCATCTTCTTCAAGCCGGATATGTGGGGTTACTTCCTCGAGAAGCCGAACTTTGAAGTGGCCAACGGTCTGAAAACTCCGGAGCATATTGCCCCTGTGTGGTACTTCACGCCGTTTTACGCCATTTTGCGGGCGGTGCCGGACAAGCTGCTTGGCGTCATCATGATGGGTCTCTCCATCGTGGTGCTGTTCCTGCTGCCGTGGCTGGATCGCTGCAAGGTGCGCTCGGTGCGTTATCGCAGCATGCTGCACAAGCTGAACATTGCCCAGTTTGTGGTCTGCTTCATCATCCTGGGGGTGTTGGGGGTGCTGCCATCGACGCCAACGTTGACGCTGGTTGCCCAGATCTGTTCACTGGGATATTTCGGGTTCTTCGTCCTGCTGTTCTTCTATAGCAAGAATGAAAGCACCAAGCCGCTGCCGGAGAGGGTGACATTTAAATGAAAAGAATAATATTTGCAGTGCTGACCCTGCTGCCATCTCTGGTATTTGCAAGTGGCGGAGCTGTTCATCTGGACAAAGCCAATTACGATCTGAGTGACAAGGCATCGCTGCAACGCGGCGCGGCCACCTTCATGAACTATTGCGCCGGATGCCACTCCACCCAGTATCAGCGCTACAACCGGGTCGCAGAAGATCTCGGGATCCCCGAAGATTTGATGAAAGAGAACCTGATTTTCACCGGTGCAAAGGTCGGTGATCTGATGAAGAGCGCAATGTCAGAGAAGGATGCCGCCAAGTGGTTTGGTGCGCCGCCCCCCGATCTGACGCTGGTTGCCCGGGTGCGCGGTGCAGACTGGATCTACACCTATCTGCGTTCCTTCTACGTGGATGAGACCCGTCCGTTCGGGGTGAATAACGCTGTGTTCCCGTCCGTGGGCATGCCCCATGTGCTGGAGCCGTTGCAGGGAACCCCCCGTGCAGAGTTCGCTACTCACACGGTCGACGGAGTGGAAACCCAGCAGGTTGTCAGCATCAAATCTGACGGTAATGGTGAAATGGATGATGAAGAGTATGATCAGACGGTACTGGATCTGGTAAACTTCTTGGTCTACTCGGCTGAACCGGTACAACAGGAGCGTGAACGCATGGGCTTCTGGGTGCTTGGTTTCATCGTGATCTTCTTCATCTTCACTGTGCTGTTGAAGAAGGAATTCTGGCGCGACGTTCACTAAGCGACCAGATCCGGGTAATATAATGCACGGCAATGAAGACCAAGATGCTTCATTGCCGTTTCTGCTTTTTAATGACGGGAGGGTTCAATGGCTGTAGCTGCCAATAAGCGTTCGGTAATGACGCTGTTTTCCGGTGCCAACGATATGTTCAGCCATCAGGTGCGTATTGTCCTGGCGGAGAAGGGTGTTAGCGTGGATATCTGCCAGGTTGATCCAGCCAATCTGCCGGATGAGCTGGCCGAGCTGAACCCGTACAACTCTGTACCGACCCTGGTTGATCGTGAGCTGGCACTCTACACCTCGCGCATCATCATGGAGTATCTGGACGAGCGCTTCCCGCATCCGCCCCTGATGCCTGTTTACCCGGTTGCCCGTGGTAACAGCCGTCTGATGATGCACCGCATCGAACTGGACTGGTACTCATTGGCCGACAAGATCATGGCCGGTACCGATGCTGAAGCGGCACGCAACGAACTGCGTGACAACCTGCTGGCCATCGCGCCGATCTTCGGTGAAATGCCCTATTTCATGAGCGAAGAGTTCGGTCTGGTGGATTGCTACATGGCACCGCTGCTGTGGCGTCTGCCGAGTCTTGGTATCGACCTGACCGGTCGTGGCGCCAAAGAGCTGAAGGCCTACATGGTTCGTTTGTTCGAGCGTGAGTCCTTCCAGGCTTCCCTGACCGAAGCCGAACGCGAGATCCGTGCTGGCGTATGAGCATGGAACCGACAATGACACCGAGCCGCCCGTACTTGTTACGGGCGTTCTTTGACTGGTTGCTGGACAACGATCTGACCCCTCATCTGGTGGTCAACGTCAACATTCCCCATGTGATGGTGCCGATGCAGTTTGCTCAGGACGGGCAAATTGTACTGAATATCGCACCCCGAGCCGTGATGCAATTTCACATGGATAACGAGGCTATCAGCTTCAGTGCCCGCTTTGGCGGCGTCTCCCAGCAGGTTTACATCCCGATGGCGGCAGTGCTGGCTATCCATGCCCGGGAGAACGGCGTGGGCACCATGTTCCCGCCCGAGCCGGGTTACGATATCTGGCTGGAGCAGGCTGAAGCGCCGGTGGAGCCTGAGCCGGAACCGCCGCGTCCAAGCGGTCGTCCGACCCTGAAGGTGATCAAATAAAAAACGCAGCCGATTGGCTGCGTTTTTTTATGTGCGGTCGAGCTTAGTTCTGGGCGAATTCGAAGGCCTTGATCACGCGCTTCACGCCGGTGACATGGCGGGCGATGTTGACTGCCTGCTCTCCCTCTTGGCGAGTCACCAGACCAATCAGGAACACCTCGCCGTTCTCGGTGACCACCTTGACCTTGGTGCTGTCGAAGTTCTTGGTGCCGAACATATCGGCTTTCACCTTGGAGGTGATCCAGGAGTCATTGCTGCGGGTGGTGAAACTGACAGGTTGGCCGATGCGCAATTCGTTGTAGACGTGGCGAACCCCTTCGATGCGACTGACAATTTTGCCCGCCTCAATCTTGTAAACGTCAGAAGGTGTCTGGCCGACCAGCAGGACGCGGCCATTGTTGCTGTAGACGCTGATCTTGCTGGCTGCGCTGAGCGGTTTGTTGTCGGCCAGCAGATTGGCCGCTTTCAGCTCGATGGTCTGGTCATCCCATTGCGCGCCCAGCGTTCGGCGATCGCCAGAGGCCTTGGCAGTCCCTGCGGCGCCGCCAACAACCAGGGCTGCGCAGCCTTGCAGCAGCAGGGTGCTAACCAGCAGACCGAGCAGGATAGTGTGCTTTTTCATGGTTTCAATCTTCCTGTTGCGGGAAAAGAGTCTGGTCGATGAGATCACACAGGCAGTGCAGGGTCAACAGGTTCACTTCCAGAATGCGAGGGCGACGGGCGGAGGGAACACGGATCTCCACATCGTTCGGGCCGAGCAGACCAGCCATTTCGCCACCGTCCCCCCCGCTCAGCACCACTATGGTCATGTCACGGGAGAGGGCAGCCTCGGCGGCCTTGATCAGGCTGCGGCTGTGGCCGGAGGTGGTGATGACCACCAGAATGTCGCCAGGCTGACCCAGCGCGCGGATCTGCTTGGCGTAGACCTCTTCAAAACCGTGGTCGGTGGCGATGGCGCTGATGGTCGCCATGTCCGGGGTCAGGGCCATACCGGGCAGGGAGGGGCGCTGGGTTTCGTAGCAGTTGACCAGCTCGGAGATGAACAGTTGCGCCAGTGCGGCAGAAGGACCGTTACCGCATGCCAGCACCTTGTGGCCATTGAGCAGGCAGATGGTGATCATCTGGGCTGCAGTATGGATGGCATCCGGCAGCGCCTCGGCGGCGGCTATCTTGGTCTGGATGCTTTCGGTGTAGTTCTCTTTGATGCGGTCAGTCATAGGGTCCTCTTAAAATGCGTTCTGGATCCAGGCTGGCTGGTCGCCTTCGAACGCAATCACATCGAATCGGCAGGCCTGATTGGCCTCGTTGATGGCATGTTGCTTCAAATAGTGGCGCGCTGCCAGCATGATCTTGTGCTGTTTGCTGCGGGTGACCGAGCTGGCGGCCCCGCCATGGCTGCCGGTGGCCCGGTAGCGCACCTCAACAAACACCAGGGTCTGGCCCTGGTGCATGATGAGATCTATTTCACCGCCACGACAGCGGTAGTTGCGAGCTACCGGTTGCAGGCCCCGGGCCTGCAACCAGCGTTCAGCGACTTGTTCAAAGTGCTGTCCCTTGCTCGTTGGTGAGGGGAACAGGCTCGGCAACTGCTGGCGCATCCGTTTCCATAGTTCCTTCATTGGAGGGCTCCTCCAGTTGCTGAACGGCGTTCTCGTCGACCAGTTTGCCGTTCTGGTAAGTACCCCAGCTCAGCATACGTACGATATTGCCCTGGGCATCGACGCTCAGCTGACCGCTCATGCCGGCCTGCTGCATGCCGCCCACCTTGCGCATCTGCTGCAGGTTCTCAGCCAGACTGACGGCATCGTAGCCCATGGCAAACAGACGCAGCAGGTCACCCTGAGTCTGCGGCCAGAGCAGGGCGATCTGCTCGCGCTGTTTCTCGTAGCCGCCCAGCAGCAGCGGCATATCGGCGATATGCATGCCGTTGAGCTCGGAGGCGACCTCGGTGGCTGCGCTGTCGTAGCCACGGGAGCTGGTGTAGATGGGCAGGCTGCCCATCGGATTGACCGAGACATCCACGTAGGGCTTGATCATCCGGGTTTCCAGGCTGTTGGCCACCACATAAACGGCATCGATGCTGCGCGGTGAGGCATCAGAGAGTTGCACTACCTCGCCAGCACGGGCGCTAGAGCGGCCGCTCAGGGCATTCTTGACCATCCCCTGTACTTCGTTGCGGGCACCGAAGGTGGCAACGACCGGCTTATCCTGGCTCAGGGTGGCCCAGCTCTGCTCGAATGCCTTGATACTGCTGTAACCGATCCGCCCCTGGGCGGCGATCAGCAGCGGTTTGCGGTAGCCCTGGGTGTAGAGGTATTGGGCTGCCTGCGCGGCATCTGCGGCGGCAGAGAGGGAGAAGTAGTAGGTGGTGTCGTTGACGACCGGCTTGTCCAGCTCGTTGAGCGCCAGTACCGGCACGGTCGGATTGGCCTTGAGCAGCTCCTCGACCCTGTCTTTCAGCAGCGGGCCGATGATCATGTCTGCCCCTTCCTGAATCGCCTGCTTATAAAGGTCGCCGGTCGACTTGCTCTGGGTGTCGTAGAAGTTCAGGGTGAATTGCCCCTGATTTTCCTTATAAGACATCAGCATACCGTTACGGATGGCGGCGCCCTGTGGCTCCAGATTGCCGGAGAGGGGCAGTAGCACTGCGATCTGTTGCACCGAGGTGCTGGCAGTGGCCGCCAGATCGCCCAATCCTGCCGGCATATCCTTCTGAGCCGGATGGTTGGGGAAGTCGCGCTTCCAGCCTGCCAGTTGGCGGGCCAGCAGGTTCGGCTGGGCGCCAAACTCGTTGACCAGTGCCGCCAGTCGCAACCAGCCGGTGGTCACATCAGGGGCCGGAGCCTCTTCCAGCGCTTGCAGGGTGGAGGGGGTCATGCTTTTGAGCAACGACCAGATCTGCTGATGGTTGGTCGCCTGCTCGCTCTGATTGAGGTAGGGCTCCAGTGCAATCAACGACTTGGCTGCGCCAAACTTGTTGTTGATGTCGAGCTGCAGCACCACGCGCTGGCGATACCAGTCCTTCTGGGTATCGGCATCCAGCACCACCTCGGGTTTGCCTTCCAGCAGGATCAGCGCCTGATTGGCGTGGCCTTGCGCCAGCAACAGATGGGCTTGCAGCAGTTGCAACTGCGTCTTCTGAACGGGATCCTTGGCCTGCTTCTGCAATTGTTGGAACAGTGCCGAGGCCGGTTTGGCCTGGCCCAGCGCCAGATAGCTGCGTGCCGCCAGCATCTGCCAGGTAAAGGCCTCGGCCGGCTTGGCGGGGTCCACCTGCTCAAGATACCACTGGGCATTCTTGGTCAGATTGGAGAACGCAGAGGGCATGCCTGACTGCCCTGACGGTTGATTGGGCTCCGACGCACAGGCGGCGAGCAGTACTGCCGCGAGTATGATGCCGAAGAGTCGTGATACACTTAGCTGCTTTGTAACCCGGTTCAAGTTCATTCCCCGACCAGTGTTGAAGTTCCCCATAGTGTAAACGGGCCAATATGGCGACACAATTGTCGGGGCACTCGGAGATCCCATGAGTGACATCCCAACCCTGTATATAGTCCCCACTCCGATCGGTAATCTGGCGGACATCACCCAGCGTGCATTGGACATTTTACGCAGTGTCGATCTGGTGGCCGCCGAAGATACCCGTCATACCGGTATCCTGCTCAGCCACTACCAAATCTCGGTGCCGACCTTCGCCCTGCACGATCACAACGAGCAGCAGAAGGCCGATGTACTGATCGGCCGGATCAAAGAGGGCAAGAGTGTTGCGCTGGTCTCCGATGCCGGCACTCCGCTCATCAGCGACCCCGGTTATCACTTGGTCACCCGCTGTCGTGAAGCCGGGGTCAAGGTGGTGCCGCTGCCCGGTCCCTGTGCTGCCATCACCGCCCTGAGCGCGGCCGGTCTGCCCACCGATCGCTTCGCCTTTGAGGGCTTCCTGCCTGCCAAGAGCAAGGGGCGTGACGATCGCCTGCAAGCCGTTATTGAAGACACCCGCTCGCTGGTGTTCTACGAATCCCCACGCCGTGTGCAGGATACAGTGGAAGCGATTGCTCGCATTCTCGGCGAGCGTCAGGTGGTGGTGTGCCGCGAGCTGACCAAGACCTTCGAGTCGATCCATGGTCTGCCAGCCTCCGAGATGCTGGCCTGGCTTGGTGAGGATGACAACCGCTGCCGCGGCGAGATCGTGCTGGTCGTGGCTGGCGCCTCCAAAGAGGAAGAGGATCTGCCAGCAGAAGCGATCCGTACCCTTGGGTTGCTAGTGACCGAACTGCCACTGAAAAAAGCGGCCGCCCTGACCGCCGAGATCCACGGCGTGAAGAAGAATGCCCTCTATAAATACGGTCTCGAGCACTATTGAGTCGGTTAATAGGTCGTCAGACTGTTTTTTGACCTGAGCAATCCCTTGTATCGACAATCAGTCAGCCTGTAAACGGGGGCCAAAGCGCGATAAATGGCTGTAAACGGGAATTGCCGGTTTACCCCGTGCGTATCGCAAGGCTATAATCCGCGCCTCGGAGTTGGCTGGGCAATCGCTGCTTCGTCGTTGTGTCCCTCGGGACAGACGGGCGGAGGGGAGGAAAGTCCGGGCTTCACAGGGCAGGGTGCCAGGTAACGCCTGGGGGGCGTGAGCCTACGACCAGTGCAACAGAGAGCAGACCGCCGATGGCCCGCAAGGGATCAGGTAAGGGTGAAAGGGTGCGGTAAGAGCGCACCGCGCGACTGGCAACAGTTCGTGGCACGGTAAACTCCACCCGAAGCAAGACCAAATAGGCCCCTATTGGCGCGGCCCGCGTTGGGGGCGGGTAGGTTGCTTGAGCCAGCGAGCGATTGCTGGCCTAGAGGAATGATTGCTACCCGGGGCAACCCGGTACAGAACCCGGCTTACAGGCCGACTCCGACCTCATTCCGCGTGAACCGTCACGCTAAAATCCCGGTGCCTAACGGCACCGGGATTTTTATTATTCACGCCGAGATGCACCGCATGGCGGCTTTCTGGAATTTGTAATAAAGTTCTCACCCTTTTTGGTCGATATACGTCGGCTGGACTGTCTGTATCTATCACACTGCTGGCCTGATGAGCGACCCTGTGGCAGTAAGGCGAGATGAAATGGTTAAGGTGGATTATTAATGTCATCAAGCAGCGCAATGCTCACACCTTCCCGGCTGCTTAGCGCAGAACGGGGCAGAACCCTGCCTCATTATGATCTGTTGGGTGTCGAGCGGTTAAACCACGCCCGTTTGAAGCAGGTCAATGGCCAGTTGAGCACATTTTCCCTGCAAGCTGCGAGTTGTATGGCCCAGCTGTTTAATAGTGCTGAGTGCGAACTGAATTATGGCGAGTTCGCCTTTTCCGGTCCGGCAGAGATAGATGACGCTCATATCTGGGTCGAGGCGAGAAGTCCGCTTGAACCACAGCGCGCCGTCTATTTCTCGATCGCACCTCTGGTCATCTATCGTCTTGCGGTCCTCTTTTTCGGCGGCACCTTGCAGCAAAAAGAGGAGCATGTTCAGTCTGGCAAAGGGTTGACCGATACCGAACAGCGGCTGTTATTGCGGCTTTGCCAGTATCAGGTTGATATCTGGTGTGCTTGTCTGGGGTTGGGGGATCTGAAGTGGCAGTTGCATGTCGTGCCACGTGATTCCATCGCCCACCGTCAGCTCTGGACCACGCAGGCAATCCTGCAGGCAGGTAATTGCACTCATCACTGGCAGATGTGGTTGCTTCCCCCCGAGGAGTCCATTTCTCAGGTCAGTCATTCCCTGCCGGAAGGTCAGCTGGAACAGGCTCTGACTCATGTCCCGGTTCGTCTGCGGGTGGTGATGGGCCAATTGTCCATGACGCTGGCGGATCTTGAGTGTCTCAAGGTGGGTGATGTGCTGTCACTGGACCTGCCTGAGGTGGTGCCAGCACTGATTGGCAGCCGTCCCTGCTTCAGTGGACGAATCGCAGAACACAAAGGCAGCCTGGTCTATCAGGTTGCGACGGTTGTAGAGGAGTAAATTGAATCATGAGCGAGCACAATATGAATGATCCGCTGGATCTGGATGGACTGGATCAACTGTTTGGTGACGACATCAGCATGCCTAGCGCTGCAGACTACTTGGCCCCCACCAGTAGCAGCAAACAGCGGGATCTATCCTTCTTTCGCCAGATCCCGGTCAAGGTGACGCTGGAAGTGGCCAGTACCGAAGTGCCGCTCGGCGATTTGATGCGCGTCGAGGAGGGGGCTGTCATTGAGCTGGACAAGCTGGCGGGTGAACCGCTGGATGTGCGGGTGAATGGCCGTCTGCTTGCCAAGGGCGAAGTCGTCGTCGTGAATGGCAAATATGGTCTGCGCCTGGTCGATGTTATCGATACCAACCTGCTGGGTGGCATGGACGACTGATGCGCTATTTGCTGCTGACGCTGCTGTTATTTTCGCTGCCCGGCTGGGGGGCGGACATGACCCTGTTCTCGGTATCGCCAGGCGCTTCAGGGGGCGAGGACTACAACATCAAGTTGCAGATCCTCTTCTTCATGACCCTGCTGGGTCTGCTCCCGACCTTGTTTCTGATGATGACCAGTTTTACCCGGATCATCATCGTACTGGCCATATTGAGACAGGCACTTGGCTTGCAGCAGAGCCCTCCCAACCGGGTGCTGATCGGCATCAGCCTCATCCTGACTGTGGTGATTATGCGTCCGGTCTGGACGGACATGTATCAAAATGCATTTGTCCCTTATGACCAGAATGAAATAACCCTGTCAGAGGGGATCGCCAAGGCAGAAAAACCCCTGCGCAAATTCATGCTGGCCCAGACCCGTGAACCGGATCTGGAGCAGATGCTGCGCATCTCTGGCGAACCAACTACGGTCGCCAAAGAGGATGTGCCTTTCGGTGTGCTGTTGCCCGCGTTTGTCTTGAGTGAGTTGAATACCGCATTTCAGATTGGCTTTATGCTGTTTATCCCCTTTCTGGTGATTGACTTGGTGGTCGCCAGCGTCTTGATGGCGATGGGGATGATGATGCTCTCACCGCTGATCATTTCCTTACCCTTCAAACTGATGGTGTTTGTGCTGGTTGATGGCTGGTCGATGACCGTCGGCACTTTGGCTGCCAGCTTTGGTGGGGGAGGCTGATATGACCCCTGAGCAGAGCGTTGCCCTGGTTGGTGGCGCGGTCAATCTGGTGGTGACCATGGTCTCGGTGCTGATTGTACCGGGCCTGATCGTAGGTTTGGTGGTCAGTATTTTTCAGGCGGCCACCCAGATCCAGGAGCAGACGCTCAGTTTTCTTCCCCGTTTTATCGTGACTCTGATGACCCTTATCTTTACGGGTAACTGGCTGTTGTCGCAGATAACCACCTTGTTCCAGGATCTTTTTCTTAAAATTCCCGGGTTTATCGGATGAATTCGCTGCTGTCCCTCAGTGCTGCTGACCTGACCGCATGGTTGGGACAGTGGTGGTGGCCGTTTATCCGGATCGGTATGGCATTCTGGGTGATGCCGGTCTTTGGGGATACCCGGGTGCCTGCGCAAGTTCGCCTGATGCTGGCGTTTATCATCAGCCTGCTGCTTGCCCCCATGATGAAGGATATGCCGGTTGTCGATCCTTTCAGTGCCGGTGCGCTGGTCCTGGCGGTGGAGCAGCTGCTGTTTGGTTTGCTGTTTGGTCTGTGTGTCCAGCTGCTCTATATGGTGATGACCACTGCGGGGCAGATCCTCTCCATGCAGATGGGGCTCGCGATGGCGGTGATGAATGATCCGGTCAACGGGGATTCAGCCCCTATCATCAGTCAGGTCATGATGGTGTTTTGCGCCTTGCTCTTTCTGGGGCTGAATGGCCACCTGGTGGTACTGGATATTCTGGTGCAGAGCCTGCGTAGCTGGCCGCCGGGTTCATCTCTGGATCTGATCGATATGAAAGGTGTGATCGGGTTGTTTGGCTGGTCTATCGGTGCCGCCCTGTTGCTGACGTTGCCTGCCGTTGTTGCCATGTTGATGGTTAACCTGACCTTCGGGGTGATGAACCGGACCGCCCCTTCGCTCAATATCTTCTCCCTCGGTTTTCCCATGACCCTGTTGCTCGGGTTGCTCACCATGGCGCTCTCCATCAGTGGTGTGCCCTCCCGTTATCTGGATTTGGTGACCCATGTGCTTGAACAGCTGCGAGGCTTGACCCCGGCATGAGTCAGAACAGCGCACAGGACAAAACCGAAGAGGCCTCCAGCCAGAAACGCCAAAAAGCGAGGGATGAGGGGCAGATCGCCCGCTCAAAAGAGCTCAGTTCTGCCGGTTTGCTGCTGCTTGGCGGGTTGGTGATGCAGTGGATGGTGCCGGGGTTTGGCCAGTTCTTTGCCGAGTTGATGAAGCGTCCGCAGCGTTTTGACTGGCAAGGTGCCCGTGACCCGCAGATGATGATCCATTGGTTGGGTGAAGCGCTGATAAACATGCTGTGGGTGCTGCTGCCCCTGTTTGGTTTTCTGGCTCTGATGCTGGTGTTGCTCAGCATAGTGCCGGGCGGTATGGCGTTGACCTGGAAAAAGCTGCTACCCAGTGGCGAGAAGATGAACCCTTTGAAGGGGCTGGGGCGGATGTTCTCCAAGAACAGCCTGATGGAGTTGCTGAAGTCACTGCTCAAGGTGACGCTGATCGGCGGCACGCTGGCGTTGATGTTAAATCATCAATGGCCTTCCTTGTTGATGATGAACCGGATGCCCCCTCAGGCGGCCCTCGAGCAGGCGCTACGGATCCTCTCCCAGGCATTTATTCTGCTGGGGAGCGTTCAGATGCTGATTGCCGTGCTGGATGTGCCCTATCAGCGCTGGTCGCTTAACAAGCAGCTCAGGATGACCAAACAAGAGGTCAAGGATGAGCACAAGAACAGCGAAGGGCGTCCCGAGATCAAGGCCAAAATCCGCCAGGTACAGGGAATGCTTGCCCGCGCGCGTATCGAGCAGCGGGTACCGCAGGCAGATGTGATTATCGTTAACCCGACCCATTATGCGGTGGCCATAAAATATGATGCGGCTCGTGCCAATGCTCCTTTCGTGATTGCCAAAGGGGTCGATAGCATGGCCGAGCGGATCCGTCAGGTCGCCAAACAGCATGACAAGATGGTGATGAGCTTGCCCGAGTTGACGCGAGCCATCTATCACTCGACCAGGGTGGATCAGGAAGTCCCCGCAGGGCTGTACACGGCAGTTGCCTATGTATTGAACCATGTATTGCAGTTAAGGGCGTATGAGGCAGGCAAGGGGAGGAAACCGACCCCTCTTGCCCCGTTATATGTACCGCCCGAGTTACGTCAACCTGAGAGGTAAGTTGTGAACTGGCGTGTATTCACCCAATCCTATACCGCAATTCCGCTGATGTTATTGGCCATTCTGGCCATGATGATCCTGCCTCTGCCCGGTTGGCTGCTGGATGCGCTCTTTACCTTCAACATCGTGTTGGCGGTACTGGTGTTGCTGGTATCCGTCTCGGCCCGCAGACCACTCGATTTCTCGGTATTCCCAACTGTGTTGCTGGTTGCCACCCTGATGCGGCTGTCGCTGAACGTGGCCTCTACCCGTGTGGTGTTGCTGCACGGTCATGAAGGGCATGAAGCGGCCGGTAAGGTCATTCAGGCGTTCGGTGAAGTGGTGATCGGTGGCAACTATGTCGTCGGTCTGGTGGTCTTCGTGATCCTGATGATCATCAACTTTGTGGTGATCACCAAGGGTGGTGAGCGGATTTCGGAAGTATCCGCCCGCTTCACTCTGGATGCTATGCCCGGCAAGCAGATGGCCATCGATGCCGATTTGAATGCCGGCACCATGGATCAGCATCAGGCCAGGGCTCGCCGTGAGGAGATCGCACGAGAAGCAGACTTCTATGGTGCAATGGATGGTGCTTCCAAGTTCGTTCGTGGTGACGCGATAGCTGGCATGTTGGTGCTGATCATCAACCTGGTGGGTGGGTTGGCCATCGGTATCTTCCAGCATGCCTTGCCCGTCGCGGAGGCCTTCCAGCGCTATGCACTGCTGACCATTGGTGATGGTCTGGTTGCCCAGATCCCGTCCCTGCTGATGTCGACTGCTGCGGCTATTATCGTGACTCGGGTCAGCGATGAGGGTGAGATGGCTGATCAGGTTGGTCAGCAGATCCTGGCATCCCCTCGCGTTATCTATACCTCTGCAACCATCATGCTGATCCTGGGTCTGGTACCCGGGATGCCGATGCTCGCATTCCTCAGTTTCGCAGCTGTACTGGCCTGGACAGGTTGGAGTGTCAGCAAGCGAGCCGTCAATGTGCCGGATCTGGATGCAGCGCAAGAGCTGACTCGTCAAATGATTCAGCCTGAACAGCAGGCACTGGAGTGGCAGGATTTGCCGCCAGTTGATACGGTCGCCATCGAGCTTGGTTATCGTCTGGTGCCTTTGGCTGAAACGGATAAAGGGGCTGAACTGCTTGCCCGGGTGCGCGGGATCCGTAAAACCCTCTCCGAGCAGTACGGTTTTCTGCTCCCCGAGATCCGGGTGCGCGACAATCTGCAATTGCAGCCGGATCAGTACCGGATCAAGCTGTCCGGCGTCGCGTTAGCGACGGGGAATGTGGATTGTCAGCGCTTGATGGCCATCAGCAGTGGTGAGACCTATGGCGCGCTAGATGGCGAGTTGACCCAGGACCCGGCCTACGGCATGAGTGCGGTCTGGATCTCCCCTGAACAGAAGGCCAAGGCCCTTAATCTTGGTTACTCGGTGGTGGATTCGGCCACCGTGATTGCCACTCACGCCAGCAAGTTGTTACGTGAACAACTTGATGCGCTGTTTGGTCACGATGAAGTTGGCAAGCTGGGCCAATACCTAGCCAGTCAGTCCCCCCGGTTGGCTGAAGAGCTGAATCTGGCGCTGACCCAGATGCAGCAATTGAGAGTTTTTCGTCAATTGCTAAAGGAGCAGGTCAGTCTTACCGATATACGAACCGTTGCCACGACGCTGCTGGATGCGAGCGAGCTGACCAAAGATCCTGTCTTGCTAGCATCCGATGTGCGCTGTACCTTGAAGCGCCAGATTGTGCGGCAGGCCATTGGTAATCGGGATGTGCTGGCTACGTTTACGCTGGATGATCGCCTTGAGCAGACATTGCTGGCTGCAATGAATCAGTCACAACAGCAGGGCAAAATCCAGCTGGACAGCTTCCCGGTTGATCCACAACTGCTGGCCCAATTGCAGCAAAATATGCCGTTGGTGAAGGAGCAGTTGCAGCAGTTGGGACATGCCCCTGTGTTGGTTGTTATGCCGCAACTGAGACCGTTAATAGCCCGTTATGCCCGATCATTTTCAAAGGGACTCAAAGTGCTTTCTTATAATGAAATACCGGAAGAGTTACGGGTAGAGGTAATTGGTACACTTGGTTAATTGCTGTTGGATAAATGCGCTGATGGGGAAGTGTTTTTTCCGCCTTTGCTTGAATTGCCGTATGAATACTATATGATGTGGCGAAAATTGACGCAGCAATGTGTGAAAGTTAAATAACAAAAACAATATTAATTGTGTTGCTACACGCCTAGGCAATCAGGTCGGGCGTGTTATCACATTGTAAGGGCAAACTGAACTGAAAAGTCAGGACGCAAAGCCTCCGGTCTAACAGCATGAAAGCTAATGACAGCGGGGTTACCAAGGTGAATTTGGATACAATATCGTTACCATATGGATACAAGGTTGTGCTGTTTTTCAGTATCACCTTGTATTGATCCTTTGTGTCTGATGCTTCAGCTCTATTGATTGTCCTATTCACAGTCACAGGTATCAGATGTCTATGTCTTCGGGATTATCAATAAATAAAACAATCGGGTTGTGTGGTGATGGTTGTGCTGAACCACATATATTATTGATTCAACCGTTAGTCGCTAGGAATGAGGTTGTAAATATTCTCTCCAGAGAAGGCCTTAGAGTATCAACGGTTAATTCTGTAAAACAGTCAAAGAGCATTATTGCTGGCAATAATGTTCATCTTATATTGCTCGATATGGATGCCATGACCGAGCTTGGGCCACGTATTCTGCATGAGTTTGAAGGGCTCGATTGTGTCATTATGGTTAATGAGCATCAGGCCGCAATTGCTGCAGAAGCCATGTGTGCCGGAGCTATAGATTATATTGTCAAACCCTTCCGTTCCCAGCAATTGCTCGATGCTGTACGTGGTGCTTTACGCCTTCGTCAGGCGATCCCCAATCTTATCGCTGTGTCGCCCATGAGCCTGCAGGTCTTGCAGCTGGCTCGACGTGCCGCCAAAACCTCTGCCACCATTCTGATTGGTGGTGAGTCAGGCACCGGTAAAGAGCGGTTGGCCCGTTATATTCATGATATGTCAGTCAGGTCTGAAAAACCGTTTGTTGCAATTAATTGCGCTGCCATTCCTGAGACAATGCTCGAATCGATTCTCTTTGGCCATAATAAAGGTGCATTTACCGGTGCTATATCTGCCCAACCTGGCAAGTTTGAGTTGGCACAGGGGGGTACCCTGTTATTGGACGAAATATCTGAATTATCTTTGAACCTGCAAGCAAAGTTATTACGGGTTTTGCAGGAGAAAGAAGTGGAGCGGCTTGGTAGTAATCAAACGATTGCGCTGGATGTTCGTATCATTGCCGCCAGCAATAAAGATCTGCGTACTTTGGTTGCTAATGGATTGTTCCGTGAAGATCTGTTTTATCGTCTTGATGTTTTGCCTATGAGCTGGCCCGCATTGCGTGATCGCCCTGACGATATTATTCCTCTGGCCAACTATTTTCTTGAGCGTTATGCACCTCAGCAGGGTTATCGCCTGAGTAAGCAGGCGTGCCAATTGCTGTTGTCTTATGAATGGCCAGGAAATGTGCGAGAGCTTGATAATGTTATGCAACGCGCATTAATTATGGCGCGCGGTTTGCATATACAGTCCGTCGATTTGATGTTGCCAAACTGTATTCTTCCCCAAGAAACAGTCGCAGCAGACACGTGGCATGCTCCCGAGGGGTTGAGTGAAACCCGGCGGCATGCCGAGTTCCAATTTGTATTAGAGACCTTGCGCCGCTTTCGTGGCCATCGTACCCGCACAGCCGATGCACTGGGCATGACAACCCGGGCACTGCGCTACAAGCTTGCGGCGATGCGTGAGCAAGGCATTGATATTGAACAGCAGATTCAAGCAGAGGGATAAAGAGTGAAGATTCAAATGATGTCATCGCAGGTGACACTCCTGCAACAGATGCAGGAAATGCAGCGTGTCGCCAGTCAGACACCGTCCATCGAATCCAATAGTGATGTATCGGGAGCATCGTTTTCAGAGGCTATGCACGACGTAGTCGGACGTGTCAATGAACAGCAAAATATTGCCTCAAAATTGATGGCATCGGTCGATGCCGGACAGAGCGATGATCTGGTGGGGGCCATGGTGGCGAGTCAAAAAGCCGGCTTGAGTTTTTCAGCCTTGATGCAGGTTCGCAACAAGCTGATGACCGGTTTTGACGACATTATGCGCATGCCGCTCTGAGGTAACAGATGACTGAACTGGTAACATCCCCTCAGGGGGCTGCCCCTGATTCGCTCAAAATCAGGTTGCAAGAGGGGCTACGCAATTGGCGTACCCTCTCCCGTGACAATAAATCGATCCTGACTATTGCTCTGCTGGCTGCCATTGTGGCGGGTACCATAGTCGTTATCCTTTGGACCTCCAGCAAGAACTATGTGCCCCTGTATGGCAAACAGGAGCTATACGATACCGCCAACATCATGGAGATGCTGGAGAAAGAGCAGGTACCTTTCCGTCTGGAAAAGAGCACCGGTCAGGTACTGGTTCCTGAAAATCAGCTGGCTCATGTCCGGATGGCACTTGCTGCGCGAGGGGTGCGTGCAGCCATGCCGTCGGGTCTGGAAGGGCTGGACAATGTAACCGGGTTGGGTACCAGCGAATTTATGGAAGGGGCGCGTTATCGTCATGCCCTGGAAGGGGAGCTGGCCCGCACCATCATAGCCCTCGATGCCGTGCGCAGTGCCCGTGTTCATCTGGCTATTCCGAAGCGCACGCTATTCGTGGGACGCGATGAGGAGAAACCCAGCGCGTCAGTAATGCTCGATATGCAACCGGGCCAATCCATCGAAGCGGGTCAGGTCGAAGCGATAGCCAACCTGGTGGCGGGTAGTATTTCCGGAATGAAACCTGGTGCTGTGACCGTGGTGGACCAATCTGGCCAGTTGCTCAGCGCAGAGCTGGGGGACAAGGTCGGGTTTGGCAAGCAGAGCGTCCAACAGATGGAGTATGTCCGCAAGCTGGAACAATATATCCGTCAGCGCGCCAATGACATGCTCTATCCCATGCTGGGCAGTACCAATTTCAAGGTGCAGATCGCGGCAGACGTGAACTTCAATGCCGTCGAAGAGACCCAGCAGCAGCTCGATCCGCAAGGTGTGGTGACTCAAGAGTCCAACAAGTCCGACAAGACCATCGATGCGCTGGCGATGGGGATCCCGGGGGCGTTATCCAACCGCCCGCCTGAAACGGCGGCAAAAGATGAAAAGGCTGGTGCTGACAAAGGCAATGCAAATGCCAATACCGCGACACAACAGAACGACACTCGTACCGAGCGTCAGGAAATCAGCAAGCAGTACGAAAACAGTCGCACCATAGTGCACACCCGTTACCAGCAGGGACGTCTGGAACGAATTAACGTATCCATTCTGCTTAACCAGCAGATTGCTCCGAAAGGTGGCTGGAGTGCCGAGCAACTGGAACAGATCCGTCAGATGGTGGAGCGTGCAGTCGGTTTCGATGAGTCACGTGGCGATCAGATTAGTCTGCAGGCCTTCGATTTCAATGGTGCAGTACAAGTAGCCGCGCCCGAATCCAGTTGGTGGGAAACCCCTTACTGGCAAGACTCCCTGCGTTATCTGGTCGGCGGTTTGCTTGGCCTGACACTGGTCTTCTTCGGTATTCGTCCGCTGGTGAAACATCTGGTTCGTACCCAGCAACAGCCGGATATGGAAATGAGTGAGACTGAGGAAGATCTGGAGCCCACCGTCGGATTGTCGATGCGCAGTGATGACCTTCAACCTCCGGTCACATTGTCCAGTGGCTTGATCCATGCAGACAATGAGATTGAACCCCAATTCACATCATTGGATTTGGACTCACTGCCAGAGCCGGGATCTGAACTTGAAGTGCAACTCAAGCATTTGCAGTTGTTGGTGGAAAAAGATACCGCCCGCGTGGCGGAGGTTTTCAAAGCGTGGGTGAGTGGCAATGAACAGCGTTAACTTGAATCAGAGTGCTGTCGATATCGATATCGACAACCTTGAGAAGGCCGCCATCTTGTTGCTGAGCATGGGGACAGAGTCAGCAGCCAAGGTGATGCAGAAGCTCTCCCGTGACGAGGTGCAGCGGTTGATATCCAAGATGGCCGCGCTCTCTGGCGTCAGTGCTATCGAAGCGAAATGGACATTGCAACAGTTCTTCAATCAATACCGTGAGCAGAGCGGTATTGGCAGTGCCTCACGGGAGTATCTGGAGCAGACGCTGGATCTGGCGTTGGGCCAACGTCTCTCCCGCAGCCTGCTCGACAGTCTGTACGGCGATGTGATGAGTCAGGATATCCAGCGTTTGCAGTGGGTGCCAGCCGATGTACTGGCTCGTTTCTTCCGTAATGAGCATCCCCAGATGCAGGCAGTGCTGCTGGCCTTCCTGCCGCCCCAGACTGCGTCCGCCGTGCTAGATGCCTTGCCTGGATCGGTACACGATGATTTGTTGGTGCGTGTCGCCAGTCTCACCAGTGTCAGTGAACATGTGCTGGGCGAGCTCAGGCTGACGCTGGATCGCTGCCTCACCTATGTGGCGGATCAATCCGGTGCCAAGGTAAACGGGGTGCGGCAGGTAGCCGATATTCTCAACCGTTATCAGGGTGACAAGGAGCAGATGCTTTCCCTGCTGCGTGAGCACGATGGTGATATGGCGTTTGAGATCGAGAAGAACATGTTCGACTTTATGACGTTACGCCGTCAGAGCGACGACACCTTGCAGCGATTGGTGCAGGAATTGCCCAGCGAATTGCTGGCACTGGCTCTCAAGAATACCGACCCTGGCTTCCGCAAAGTTATTCTGGGGGCTATGCCGAAACGTATGGCTCAGGCGCTGGACGATCAGATCCAGAACCAGGGCAGTGTCTCTTTGCGCAAGGTCGAACAGGCAAGGGAAGAGGTCATGCAATTGGTCCGCGAGTTGGTGGAGCAGGGCGAGATCGAGTTCCAACTGTTCGAAGAGCCTACCGTCAGCTAACAGGAGGCATTTATGAGCCAGTATGTGCGTAAATTGGTGCCTGGAGCGACCAGACTGTATCGCTTCCCTGCGCTCGGTCAGAGCGGGGAAGAAGCACAGAGTCAACAAGAACAGTTTGAATATGGTTACCAGCAGGGGCTGGAGCAAGGCCACGACGAAGGTTATCAGGCTGGTTATCAGCAAGGGCTGACCAGCGGCCTGCAGGAAGGCGAGAGCACCGGTTTGCAACAAGGGCAAACCCGCGGGTTTGCTCAGGGCCTTTCAGAGGGGCGCGCTGCCTTCGAACAGGCGATGTTGCCGTTTGCCAAGCTGCAAGAGCAGTGGGAGTCACTGAGCCGGGCCCGAATGGCCGAGCAGAAAGAGCTGATTGCCCAGCTGGTAGCGCAGGTTGCCAAGCGGGTCATCATGGCGGAGTTTACCCTCAATCCGCAGCAGGTGATGAATCAGGTCGAGCAGGCGCTGGCTACTTTGCCGAGTGAGTCGGAAGAGCTGGTGATCTACCTCAACGAGGAAGACCGACAGCGACTCGCCGAGCAGGGGGTGACTCGCTGCGAAGGGTGGCCATTGCAAGTTGATGCAGTGCTCGGGGTAGGCGATGCCCGTATCGAAACCCGCGCTGCCGTCGTCGAGGTGAGCACCAGCTCCCGTCTGGCAACCTGCATCGAACAGCTCAACAGCTCGCTGGACGTGCCGCAAGATGCATGAAGCCTTGCAGCAGGCACTGACCAGTGCGCTGGATAATCTGGATGAACTGCCCGCATTTCGTCGTTTTGGCCGGTTGGTGCGAGTCACCGGTTTGACTCTGGAAGTAGTCGGCTGCCAACTGGTGATGGGGCAGCGTTGTCGTGTCAGCACTGCAAGTGGTGCACCGCTGTTGGCCGAGGTGGTCGGTTTTAACCGGGATATCTCTTACCTGATGCCGCTGCAGCCGATGAGTGGCCTCTTCGCGGGGGCTCAGGTCGAACCGATCGATGGAGAAGAAACTGTTCGGCTTGGTTGTCATCTGCTGGGGCGGGTACTTGATGGACTGTTGCAGCCCCTCGACGGACAGCCATTACCCGATGTTGGTGACAGTGTCCCCCTGTTTGCTCTTCCCCCCAATCCACTATTGCGAACCCCGGTACGTGAACCGCTGGATGTCGGTATCCGTGCCATCAATGGCCTGCTGACGGTTGGCAAGGGTCAACGTTTGGGGCTGTTCGCCGGCTCGGGGGTCGGCAAGAGTATGTTGCTGGGCATGATGACCCGCAATACTGCAGCCCAGATTGTGGTGGTGGGACTGATCGGTGAGCGGGGCCGTGAAGTGCGCGAATTCATCGAACACAGTCTGGGGGCGGAAGGTCTGGCTCGCGCCGTGGTCATTGCGGCGCCAGCGGACCAATCTCCCTTGATGCGGTTGCGAGCGGCCCAGTTATGCCACCGGATTGCCGAGTATTTCCGTGAGCAGGGGCAGGATGTGCTGCTGCTGATGGATTCGCTGACCCGTTATGCCCAGGCACAGCGGGAAATTGCGTTGGCCATCGGTGAACCTCCTGCCACCAGAGGGTATCCACCCTCGGTGTTCAGCATGCTGACCCAGCTGGTGGAGCGAGCCGGTAACGGCACACATCCGGATGGCAGTCTGAGTGCGTTCTACACCGTGCTGGCGGAAGGGGATGACCAACAGGATCCGGTGGTCGATGCGGCGCGCGCCATTCTCGATGGTCATATCGTGCTGACCCGCCGTCTTGCGGAAGAGGGCCACTATCCCGCCATCGATATCGGTGCCTCGGTCAGTCGGGTTATGCCGCAAGTCGTACCTGCCGAATGGCAAAAGCTGGCGGTCACCTTGCGCCAGCTATGGGGACGCTATCAGCAGGTGCGTGAGCTACTGCCACTGGGCGGTTATCAACCCGGGGCCGATCCGCAGATGGATGAAGCTGTTCAACGTTATCCGGGGATTGCGGCATTTCTGCAACAAGGCCTGCATGAAGAGATGGCCTTTGAACAGGTGATGGTTGGTCTCAAGCAGGTGCTGGGGCAGGGATAAGGATTCGTTATGCTGAAGTCTTATCTGGGGTTGCAACAGGAAGAGCTGGAAAGTCTTGGCGCCGAGCGTCAGCGTTTGCGTGAGCTGGCGTTGCGGGAAGAGCAGCGAGCACACAAATTGCAGGAAGTGATCTCCTCGCTGCGACCCGGTTCCGACAAGTTTCACCCTTTGCTATGGCAAAACAAGCAACAGATGGATGGCCAGTTGCGCCGTTTGCTCTCTCATCAGGTGCAGCAATCGGCGCTGGCCAGACTGGATCTGGAGCGCCACGAAGGGGAGCTGGTTCGGCAGTTCGGGCGGGTCAAGGGGCTGGAGCTATTGCTGGCAAGACGTGATGATGTTGCTCGCCAGCAGCAGGAGAGGCGGGATCAACTACAGCTGGATGAGCTGGCGAGTTTGCGTCATCTGACCCGCAAAGAGTAAGACCAAGGTTAATCCGTAATGCTGTCCGGGTCGCGATAACCTGACTCTTGTCCCAACAGTGAATGAATCGTCTCCATCTGGCCTGCCAGCAGGCGGCCATTGAGATCATTCTGGCGCAGACACTGGTGCAGCAGCTGTTCAAGCTGTTGCCATTGATTGGTTACCGTGGTGCGCAGGGGAAGTGGCAGCTTGGTTATCAGGGTGGCCATCCCCTTCTCATCGGGTTTGAGGCCCAATGTCTGCAGCTGCTGGCAGCGTAACTTTGCCTGTTGTGTCACCTTGGCCATCAGCGCTGTCTGCTGCTCGTTATGGACTTGCAGGCCATCGACATCATGGCTTGCCAGCAGTGCATGTTGGCGCAGCAACAGGGCTGTGAGTTCGGTATAGTGGCCGTAATCCTGCTGGATCCCGAGGAGCAATGCCTTGACTGTGGCCTTGGTATCCACGCTCATCGGCGATGCATATCCAGAATGGCTTGACCCAGCGCATCCAGATCGATCTCCAGCTTGCCTTCACTGATGGCTTTGCGGATCTCGTTGACCTTGTCCATGTCGACGTCGGATGTGGTGGTCAGCTGGCTGCGGGCGTTGGCTACTGACTGCGCTGTGCTGCTGATCCGGGCTTCGGATGACTGTGAAGATTTGGTTTCCGGTTTGGCTGTCACATCCGGTTTGCGGCCAGACTGGTTTTGAATATAGAGCGGGTCAGTTCGGGTAATTTTCATAACGTAACTTCCTGATGGTCTTTCTATGACAAGCGACCCAAGGTTTGTCAAACTTGAATCAAATAGCTGCCCAGGTTCAAAAACGGGTTTCCACCTCTCCTTTATCTACCACCCATGCCTGTATCTGCTTGCCTGAGCTAAGATTTTTCACTTTAATGCCATCGCCAATTCTGCCATTTTCGAGGGCTTCCCCTCTGGTTGTGGCGGAGAACTCGCCCTCCCCTGCACTAATAAGTACCCCTTCTCCCTGTTTGACCGCCCAACTCTTTTGTAAATCGAGCTCACCGATGAGCTGTCCGCTTCTCAGATGCCGGTTGCTTTTATGGCCCAGCAGGGTGTGATTACTCGGGGTGAACCCGCGCTGTATGCGGCTGACATCCAGCTCTTTCTCCACCAGATCGCTGGCGCTGATGCTCTGACCTTTTGCGATATCCCGTGCAGCAACCCAGACCGGCAACAGTAGCGAGACATCTACCCGCCCGCGCACCTGCCAGACGGGGTCGGTGCATTCGATGAGATAGGGGCGTCGTCCCCAGGGTTGCCGATACTGACCGCCTGCTTGTAACGAGAGTGAGTGTGAGGGGCAGGGAGGAAGGTGCTCGACGGAAGGGGCAAGCCAGACTCGAAATTCTCCTGTGGTTACAGGCCATCCCTGCTGGGTGATGTAGCCCTCAAGACTTTTACGGGCATCCTGTTCAAGCAACTGCTCAAGCATGTCGCTTTGTGCTTGCGGCGTGCCATGGGCTGGCGCGCCTGATAGCAACCAAAGCACACCGGCCAATTTCCACACGGGAAGTCGTACTTCCTCATTTCTCGCTGTATTGAGGTTAATGAGGTGCGCTAACCGCTTGATATCAGGTCTTTTCATGATTGGCATGAGTCTTGATAAGGAAAACACCGGTCTGAGTGAACGATAAAGGATGAAGCATGAGTATCTCATTTGACAGCGCCCTCGGCGTACACCCTTATGCCCTCGATGTCAGGGCTGAGCGGGCGCGGATTTTGGCGGGGAATCTGGCCAACGTGGATACACCGGGCTATCTGGCTCGGGATGTCGATTATAAGACGATTCTGGGCCGTGTCGCCCAACAAGTTGCTGCTGGTGAAGAGAGCCAGGCTATCAGCCTGGGCGCCATGCGTGACGATATGCGTCACCCCCTCTATCGCATTCCTTATCAGGTCTCCATGGATGGTAATACCGCTGAGTTGGGCGTGGAGCAGGGCAAGTTTGCCAACAATGCCACCGATTTCCAGACCAGCCTCACCTTCCTCAATATGAAAATTACCGGGATCGCCAAGGCGATTGAGGGCCGTTAACCATGTCGTTCAACAAGATTTATGACATCGCAGGCAGTGCCATGCGTGCCCAGACCGTGCGGCTGGATACCGTAGCCTCCAACCTGGCCAACGTGGATAGCGCTGCTGCCAGTGAAGATGCTGCGTTTCGTGCCATCAAGCCGGTTTTTTCCACTCTCTATCAGAAGATTCAGGATGCCGATGGTCTCGGGGCTGCGTCGGTGCAAGTGGCGGGTATCGTGCAGTCCGACCGTCAGGTCGAGAAACGGCTGGAACCGACCAACCCGATGGCCGATCAGGATGGTTTTGTTTACTACTCCAACGTCAACGTGGTGGAAGAGATGGCCGACATGATGAGCGCCTCTCGCGGTTTTGAAACCTCGGTGGAGGTGATCAACCGCATTAACAGCATGCAACAGGGGCTGTTGCGTCTTGGTCAGGGAGTCTAAGTCATGAGTCTGCCACAGATCAGTAGCCTGGATACGGCGCGCGGTACAACACAGACCAATACCGATCCCAAGATCGCCAGCAATGGCAGCGGTGCTGCCCAGGATGTGCAAGCCAACCAAAATGGTGGCATGCAACTGCGTAATGAATTTCTGCAGATGATGGTGGCGCAGATCCAGAACCAGGATCCCACCAACCCGCTTGATGGTGCCCAGTACGTGGCTCAGCTGGCCCAGTTCAGCATGGTTGAAGGGGTCGAAGGGCTGAAGAAGCTCCAGCTCCAGAGCAATACCAAGATGGATACCCAGCAGGTGTTAGAGAGTACCGCGTTGGTCGACAAAGAGGTCATGGTGCCTAGCAAAACCCTCAAGCAGAAGCAAGAGCACAAAATCCGCGGTCAGATCGAGTTGCAAGGTACGGCGGAACAGGTGGATCTCAAGGTATATGACCAGCATGGCGTGCTGGTAGCGAGCAAGAGCTGGGGTGACAGCAAGGCGGGTGGGCTGGATTATGAATTGCCCCCTCTTCCTGCCGGGGAGTACCGCTTTGAGGTCAAGGCCTCGGCAGGCAAGACCCTGGTGGGGGCCAAAAATTATGTGGCGAGCAAGGTGGAACGTGTTGCCTTGCCCGGTACGGGAGAAATCATGCTGCAGGTTGCCGGTGTGGGCGATGTCCCGCTCTTCAGTGCAATCCAGTTCGGCAAATCAGCGTAATCAGAGAGGAGCGACACTGTGTCTTTCAGTATCGGATTGAGCGGCCTGCGCGCCGTAAACCAGGAATTGAGTATTATCAGTAACAACGTAGCCAATGCCAGTACCGCGGGATTCAAATCCAGCCGCGCCGAATTTGCGGCAATTTACGGTGGTGGTCAGGCTGGCGGTGTCGAGATGAACAACGTCTCCCAGAATTTTGACCGCAATGGTGATATGACTCGTACCGGTCGCGGGCTGGACCTGGCGATTTCTGGCAGTGGTTTCTTCGTGCTGAAAGATGGCAGCGGCCAGACGTCCTATACCCGTGCCGGTATGTTCCAGCGTGATAATGCCAACTACCTGACCACTGCAGGCGGTACGCGGTTGCAAGGTTATACAACGGATGACGCGGGCAAGCTGCAATCTGGTGTGGTTGGTGATATCCAGGTCAAGGCGGGCAGCCTGCCTGCCAAGCCATCCGACAAACTGGAGTTTGTGGCTAACCTGAAAGCCGATGCCAGTATCATCCCGGTTGACCCTAAATTTGATCCAAACAAGTCGAATACCTTCAGCTATTCACAGTCCAGCAAGGTTTATGATTCGCTGGGAACTGAACATACCGTCACCCAGTATTTTGTGAAAAAAGGGGCCAATGCCTGGGATGTTCATTACAGCTTTAATGGAGCAGATGTGACGCCTGCTGCCGGTGCCAAAATGATTTTTGATCCCAATGGCAAGTTGGATACTGGTGCTTCCACCATTCCTCCCTCCTTGGCCCTGAATCCTGCAGGTGCATCGCCGATAGCGTTGCAACTAGATATGAGCCGGGTCAGCCAGTATGCCTCCGATTTCAACGCTACTCGCAATCAGTCCAATGGTTATACCGCTGGGGATTTGACCGGGGTACGTGTGGATGGAGACGGCGGTGTCTACGCCACCTTTACCAACGGTCAGAGCCTGTTGCAGGGGCAGGTCGTGATGGCGAACTTCACCAATCCCAATGGCCTGCTGCAGACCAACAATACCTCTTGGCAACAATCTTTCAGCTCAGGGCAGCCTGTACTGGGGGCTCCGGGAACCGGCACCATGGGCAAGCTGACCGCCGGGGCTTATGAGAGCTCCAACGTTGATCTGACCGGTGAACTGGTAAGCCTGATGACTTCTCAGCGTAACTATCAGGCCAACGCCAAGACCATCAGTTCGGCTGACAAGATGAGCCAGATCCTGTTCAACTCCTTCTAAGGGTAATCCGTGGAAAAGCTTATCTACACAGCCATGTCCGGGGCACAACATACCCTGATGGCTCAGCAGATCCGTGCAAATAACCTGGCCAACGTCAACACCGCCGGCTTTCGGGCTGATTTTGAGCGGGTTTCGGCTTATGCCCTGACTGGCGATGGTTACCAGAGTCGGGTGATGGCCAAGGAGGAGATGGCGGGCACCAATTTCAAGGCTGGCCCTCTGATGCAGACCGGTCGCAAGCTGGATGTGGCGATTCGTGGCGAAGGCTTTCTTGCCGTACAGACTGAGGATGGCAAAGAGGCCTATACCCGTGCTGGTAACCTGGAAGCGGATGCTGACGGGCTGTTGACCCTCAATGGTCGGCCGGTACTGGGGGAAGGTGGCGAGCTGGTGCTGCCCGCTTATCGTGACATCAGTTTCGGCAAGGATGGCACTCTGAGTATCACTCCTCCGGGGGGCGGCGCCCGGCTCGATGTGGGGCGTCTGAAACTGGTCAATCCAGAGCCAGCCGAATTGGTCAAAGGTCATGACGGTCTGTTCCGGATGCGTCAGGGAGAGGATGCAGAGGTCAGTGACCAGGTGGTGATGGCATCCGGTTTTCTGGAAGGGGCCAACGTCAATGCCGTGGATGAATTGGTGAGCAGCATGTCATTGACCCGCAACTTCGAACTGCAGGTCAAGTTGATGAAAGCAGCGGATGATCAGGCTCGTCAGGGAGCCAAATTGATTTCCGGTCAGGGTTGATTTTGACGGCATCGGGCAGATACCCGATGCCTTGCCACATCCCAGTGGATGAGGCTTGATGAACAAGGTGGAATAACAATGCACGCAGCATTATGGGTCAGTAAAACAGGTCTGTCGGCACAAGATGCCAAGATGTCCAGTATCTCCAACAACCTGGCTAACGTGAACACGGTCGGTTTCAAGCGCGATCGGGTGGCATTTGAAGATCTTTTCTATCAGGTGCAGCGCCAGCCAGGTGCTCAGCAGGATCAGCAGAATCTGGCGCCTATCGGTATTCAGATGGGTAATGGTGTGCGTGTAGTGGGTACCCAGAAGGTCTTCACCTCCGGCCAATTCCAGAATACCAATCAGGAGCTGGATATGGCGGTGGTCGGTGCCGGTTTCTTCGGCGTCGAGCGCCCGGATGGCGAGACGGCCTATACCCGCAATGGTCAATGGCATCGCAATGCCGAGGGGCAACTGGTTAACGCGGATGGTTTGCCCATGGTACCGCAGATCCAGATCCCCGATAACGCTACCAAGATCTCCATTGGTACAGATGGTACCGTCAGTGCATCTTTGCCGGGTCAGCAAGAGAGTGTCGAGCTGGGCCGCATCACCCTGACCAACTTCGCCAACCCGGCCGGTCTGGAAGCGCTCGGTGGCAACCTATACCGCGCAACCGGTGCATCCGGTGAGCCGATTGAAGGTGTGCCTGGTGAGGAGGCGATGGGGGCCGTCAAGCAATTCGCGCTGGAGAGTTCCAACGTAAACGTGGTCGAGGAGATGGTCGACATGATCACGACCCAGCGGGCTTACGAGATGAATGCCAAGGTTGTCTCTTCCGCCGACCAGATGCTCAAGTTTGTCACTCAGGCACTGTAATGATGAAGTCGATGCTGCGTTATATCTGGTTGGTATTGTTGCTGGGCGGCTGTGCCACCTATGAGCTGCAGGCACCCGAGCCGGGTGACGAGAAATGGGCACCATCCCGTCCCAAGGTGACCGCGACTGCGCAGGGCGAAGATGGTGGCCTCTATCGGGGCAACTACATGATGACCCTGTTTCAGGATCGGCGTGCTTACCGTGTTGGTGACATTCTCACCGTGGTGTTGGAAGAGCGTACCCAGTCGAGCAAGAAAGCCAATACCAGCATGAGCAAAAACAGCAGCATGAATGTGCCGGCCCCCTCTATTGGCGGTAAACTGCGCCCCGACTGGGGGGCAGCCCTCAGTGCGGATCGGGATTTTGATGGCGGAGCGACCTCCAGTCAGCAAAATACCCTGGCAGGTTCCATTACCGTGACCGTAGCAGAAGTGATGCCCAATGGTGTGCTGGGGATCCGCGGTGAAAAGTGGATCCGCCTCAATCAGGGGGATGAGTATATCCGCTTGGGCGGCATGGTGCGGGTTGAGGATATTGATCAGAGCAACCGTATCTCGTCCCAGCGCATTGCCGATGCCCGCATCACCTATGCCGGTCGTGGAGCCCTTGCAGACAGTAACCAGATGGGGTGGCTGGGCCGCTTCTTTAGCTCGGCGTTTGCGCCATTTTGAGGAATCACATGAACAGATGGTTTATCGCCCTGCTGTGTCTCTGCTTGCCCTGGTTTAGTCAGGCTGCCGCACCGGCCAAACGAGCCTTGCTGGATATTGCCGATGTGCAGGGGCTGAGAACCAACCAGCTGGTGGGTTATGGTCTGGTGGTCGGTCTCTCCGGGACCGGCGACAAAAGCCAGGTCAAATTTACCGGCCAATCCATGGCCAACATGCTCAAACAGTTTGGTGTGCAGTTACCGGACGATATCGATCCCAAGCTCAAGAATGTGGCAGCCGTTTCGGTTCAGGCCACGCTACCCGCCTTGGCTGGCAAGGGGCAGTTGCTCGATGTAACCGTGACTTCCATTGGTGATGCCAAGAGTCTGCGTGGCGGTTCTCTGCTGCTGACCCCCCTGCGTGGTATCGACGGTGAAGTCTATGCCGTGGCGCAGGGTAATCTGGTTGTCGCCGGGGTGAAAGCGGAAGGGCAATCAGGTTCATCGGTCACGATTAACGTGCCGACAGCCGGGATTATCCCCAATGGCGCCACCATCGAGCGAGAGGTGGTCAGCAATTTTGCCGAAAAGCCGGAAGTGACCCTCAATCTGCACCAACCCAACTTCAAGACCGCGCGCAATGTGGAGCGAGCCATCAACCATCAGCTGGGGCCGGTTGCCCGAGCGGTGAGTGCCGGGCGGGTTCAGGTTGCAGCCCCCAGGGACGAGAGCCAGCGCATCGCGTTTATGGCCCTGCTGGAGGATATCAAGGTGGATCCGGGTCAGGAGCGGCCGAAGGTGGTCTTCAACAGTCGAACCGGCACTGTGGTGATGGGGCAGGGGGTCAAGGTTCACAAGGCTGCCGTCAGTCATGGCAGTCTGACGGTGACCATTGGCGAGAGTCAGACGGTCAGTCAGCCCAACGCCTTCTCCAACGGGCAGACCACGACAACCCCCAACTCCAAGATCCAGGTCGATCGGGAACGTAACAACATGTTTGTCTGGCCGGATGGCACCTCTTTGGAAGTGATCGTCAAGGCTGTCAACTCACTCGGGGCAACCCCCGATGATGTCATGGCCATCTTGCAAGCGCTCAATGAGGCTGGTGCCCTTGAGGGTGAGCTGGTGGTTATCTAAGGACTATCATGACCAGAATTAGCTCGGATCCCGGTTTTTATCAGGATCTCAATGAATTGCAGCAAATCAAAAGCAACCCGGATCAGCGTGCCGCGCTGGATGCTGCAGCCGGTCAGTTTGAAGTCAGTTTTCTGCAAACCGTGCTCAAACATATGCGCTCGGCGACGGATGCCCTGCAGGATGAGGACGACAAGATCATCAAGGGACAATCCCTCTATCGCGATATGTATGACAGCCAGTTGGCGATGAGTATGGTCAAACGTGGTGGCATCGGTCTGCGGGAGCAGATGGTCAACCAGCTGGCTCCGTCATTAAAGAATCCGGACGGGGTGGTCGCTTCAGAGCAGCAGACCCTGGCTGCATTCAGCCAGCCTCTCAACTCGGTAAAAATGAAGAAGGTTGACTGATGTCACTGCTCAATATCGGCGCCAGCGGACTAAATGCAGCCCAGATTGCATTGAATCTGACCGCCCAGAATATCGCGAACGTCAATACAATCGGGTATAGCCGTCAGGAAGCCATGATGGGCAGTCTGTCCGGTTTCGGTCGGCTGGATAATGGTGCCGGTGTCGAGGTGACAGGGGTACGCAGGGTAACGGATGACTATCTGGTAGCCCAACACTGGCGTAGCCGTGCGGCCACCGGTTCCTCTTATGCCTTTCATCAGTACATCAATACGACAGAGCAGTTGCTGGGCAGTGAGTCGATGAATATCGCAAAAGGGCTCGACAGCTTTTTTGCTTCGCTCAGTGCTGCGCTCGACAGTCCGGAAACACCGGCACAGCGCAGCCAGATTGTCAGTTCAGCAGGGGCGCTTGCCAACCGTTTTACCCAGCTTGACGAGAGCATGGTCACCCAGGAAAAGCAGATCGATGATCAGCTGAACAGTACGGTTTCCCAAGTGAACAGTTACTTGAAGCAACTGGCTGAGCTGAACATGCAGATTGGCGATCAGACAGCCAAGGCAGTTAATACCGCTGCGCTGGAAGATAGTCGCGAACAGATTGTGCGTGAGTTGTCTGCCTATATGGAGGTGCGGGTCAATCGTCAAAGCGATGGCTCGTTTGCGCTCAGTCTGCCGCAAGGACAGCCGTTGGTCCTGGGAAGCAGCAGCAGTACCCTCGCGCTTGCGGGCGATAAACTCAGCCTCGCTTTCGGTGGGCAGACGTTTGAGGTGCCTAAATTGCATGGTGGCTCTCTGGCGGGGGTAATGGATTATCGCACTACAGTGCTGCGTCCACTGCGTGGTGAGCTGGATCAGATAGCCAAAAAGCTGGCTGATGAGTTTAATGCCAAACAAGAGACCGGCTCTGATTTGAAGGGGGCGAAAGGCAAACCCCTCTTCTCATACGATCCGCTTAATCCTTCAGGTTCCCTGCGCGTTGTCGCCGGTTTTTCCGGTAGCGACCTTGCCTTTGCCAAGACCGGCGGCGGTAAGGGCGATAACCGCAACCTGCAGGAGTTGCTGACCATCAAAGATAGCCAGTACAACGCATACAGTGCGCTGCTGGGCAAGATGGCGGTGCAGAGTGGTCAAGCCAAGGCGACCATGCAGGCCGATGCCAATATGGAAAAACAGATGGCGACCAAGTTGAGCAGTGTCAGCGGTGTAAATACAGATGAAGAAGGGGTGAAGATCATGGCGTATACCAAGGCTTATCAGGCCAATGCCAAGGTGATCAGTACCTCCGAACAGCTCTTCAACTCCATTCTGAACATGTTCTGAGAGTCATAACCATGCGGATCAGTACCCATCAAATTCAGCTCAGCATGCTCGATAATTTGCAGCATGGTTTCGGCGAGTATGCCCGCCTCGATCGCCAGATCTCCACGCAAAAACGCATTCTTCAGCCCTCAGATGATCCTGTTGGCAGTGTGCAACTGCTGGGCTTGCAGAAAGAGCAGGTGGCGATGGCGCAGTACCAGAAGAATATTGCCAATGCCAAGAGCCAGCTCTCCCAGGGGGAGTTGCAGCTCGATACCATGACCAACATGCTGATGCGGTTGCGTGAGTTGACCCAGACGGCCGCTAACGGCTCCCTTTCTGAGGGGGATCGCAAGGCGGTGGCCAGTGAAATCGCCATTATCAAGGATGGCCTGCTGGATTTGGTCAATGCCCGCAACGAGAGTGGCTCCAGCCTGTTTAGCGGCAGCAAGGTGGATGAGACCGCTTTGGTGAAGGTGACTGACCCAAAAGAGCCTGACTTCGGAGGTTACCGCTACAAGGGTGATCATCTGGTACGGGAGGTCGGTATTGCCAAAGGTGTCACAGTGGGGTTAAACCAGACTGCCGATCAGCTTTTTTTGCAGCCTGACGATTTTTTCAAACGACTCGATAGCATGGTGACGGCAATTAATGACGCAGCACCTGACGCCATCGAGCAGGCACGAGGCATGCTTGGTCGCAGCCAGACGCTGCAAGATAATATCAGCCAGGCGGTGAGCACGATTGGTGCCCGGATTAATCTGCTGGATCAGATTGACGAGAGCCATGCCGAGAAAGGTGTCTATAGCAAGGAAGTGAGCAACCAGATAGAGTCGCTGGACTATGCCGAGGCCGCGACCCGACAGGCCCACGTCCTGATGGCATTACAGGTGCAGCAGCAAGCTTTTGCCAAGGTTAATGGTCTTAGCTTGTTCAACTACATGCCGTAACGAGCAGAGGAGTCATGATGCAGGTCCAGCAAACCCGTCTTGGAGGCGTTGCAGAGCCACAGGCAAAGCCCAGGTTGCAGGGCCGAGCAACTGCACAGGCTCACACTCCGGAAAACCGCAAGCAGACTGAGCGCCACCCCAATATTATCCGGATGGACAGATGGGCCCTGATCGGTGCTGCGCAACAGCGCATTGCCCATGCCCAGAGCGGCGAACAGGCGCTTAATCTGGTTTGGGGGGAATTGAAGCGGCTGGAACGCCAACTGGGTCAGCGCGAGCTGGCCAGCAGTGACGTGACCAATCGCTTAAAAATGCTGGAAGAGAAAGTCACCCAACCAAGAGGGCCTTTGACGGACGAGCTCAAACCAAGACTCATCGCATCGGCTCAGGAACTGCGTCCCCGCTTCAGTGCCGAGCATCTGGATCTGCTCAGTGCCAAAAATAGCACTGAGCGGCTGGTGTTCTCGTTTCCCCAGAGTAACAGTGCGGTGGAGGTGACCATCCCGGCCGGAGCGCGAGAGGGTGAGGTTGTCACCATGCTCGATCGGGCGCTGCGTAAAGAGCATATCCAGGCCAGATTGAATGAACTGGGCAAGCTGGAACTCTCCGTTGCTGAACCCCATCGCCGCAAACTGGATGAGCCGGTGCTGATCCGGGGGGAGGGGATTCGTATCCCGGCAGGCAACCCGATCCCGGTGCAGTTCAAGCCCAAGGCCGGAGCGCTGACCCGCATGGCAGATGGGGTTGCCAAAGGGGAAATCCGTCAGGAGCGGCAGCGGCTGCAAAAAGTGCTTGGCGAGATTGAGCAATCGGTACGGGAGTTGAAACAGTTTCGCCAGAAGATGGTGCTGCAACTGGACAAGGTCAAGGCTCGCAGTCAGAACCTGAAACAGGAGGAGCTGGCACAGTTGCAATCCTCTCTGGCCGCCCGCCTCTCACAAGGCGGCTATATGGGCACCATGTCCGGTCTGCTGGCGCAGGCCAATGTCACTCGTCAAGGAGTGGTTGCGTTACTCACCTGATAGCGCTGACCTGTCTCCTCGTAAAAAACCGCACAAGCTGACTTGTGCGGTTTTTTTATCTCTGTGATGCCCTCTTGTGCCAGTGACGGCGCTGTCTGCTCGCGGGCCCACTGTTTCGCATCCGAACGGGGGGGGCCAAGAGAAACTGCTGTTCAGCAAAAAAAGATTTAATTTTCACGACGCTGTGGTCGTTCTTCATTGGGGTCAACCCAAACGCTGCCTGTGGCAGCATCCATTTCGAGGAAACGAAAATGAGTCTGTCAATTCATACCAACTTTGCCAACATGGTCACCCAGAACCAGCTGAACTCCACCAACAAAATGGCAAGCAATGCCATGCAGCGTCTGGGTACCGGTCTGCGTATCAACTCTGCCGCTGACGATGCTGCCGGTCTGCAAATCGCCACCCGTCTGCAATCCCAGTCCAACAGCCAGAAAGTGGGCATGCGCAACGCTCAGGATGCCATCTCCATGATGCAGACCGCCGAAGGCGCCATGGACGAGATGACCAATATCGTTCAGCGCATGAAGGATCTGGCTACCCAGGCTGCCAACGGCACCAGCAGCGAGAAAGATATCGCCGCCATGAACGCCGAATTTGGCGAGCTGACCAAAGAGCTGAAAAATATCGCTGGCAACACCACCTTCGGTGGCGAAAACCTGCTGGATAGCAAAAACGGCAAGTTTGCCAAAGGTGCGATCACCTTCCAGATCGGTGGCTCCGAAGGCGAGCGCCTGGCTGTCGATATCGGCACTGCCCTGAAGCAGGTTGTGGGTGGCACAGAGGAGTCAACTGCTGATAAAGCGCTGGTAAAAGCGGTAGATGATTATAAAAAAGATACTGCTACTACTTCTGAGGCCGGCAAGCTGAAAGCCGCAACTGATGCGCTAACTAAAGTAGAAGCTGACTATAAGGCTCTGGGGGCATCACCGACCACCGCTCAAACAGATAAGTACAATACTGACAAGGCAGATGCGCTTAAAGCTCAAACCGCAGCGCAAGAAGCGTTTGATAAAGGCCTGAAGCCGCTGGAAGAGAAGGCTTTGGCTGTAGGTAGTGGTCTGGATGCCAAGATCCTGACCAACGGCCTGACCAGCCAAGCAAGTGCTCAGGTTGCCATGGGCAAGATGGAATCCTTTATGCAGGATATCACCAGCGTACGCTCTGCTCTGGGTGCCAATATCAACCGTCTGGAGCACACTGTTAACAACCTCTCCAACATGAAAGAGAACACCGATATCGCCAAGGGCCGTATCATGGACGCCGATATCGCTACCGAAAGCACCAACATGGCCAAGAACCAGATGCTGATGCAAGCTGGTATGTCCGTACTGGGCAAGTCCAACGAGATGACCGGCATGGTGACCATGCTGCTGCGTTAATCGCTATAAGGGCCGCTACCTGTGTGGCGGCCTCTTTTCTTCCCCTTGCCGGTTGAAAAGTGCTGGCGTAACAGCCTTTTTCAACAAGCAAGTCTTGCCCTGATACCGAAGGAGTTGATATATGCAGGTCGATCCCGCTTCAGCCGCGATGAACATGGTGACCAATGAGCGCAAGAATATGGACAAGCTGCTCAAGGGGCAGCTTGCCACGGTCAAGGCGCAACAGAGTTCGCTGTCATCCATCAACTCCAAACTCTCCAGTTTTCAGACTCTGCTAAAAGATCTGAACAAGCCAGCCACGTTGCAAGCCCAGAAAGCCAGCCTCTCGCAAGAGGGGATCATGACGGTCACCAGCAATGGCAAGGCGACCCCGGGGCAATATAACTTTCAGGTCAATCAACTGGCACAGGCCCATCAGTTCGGGGTGCAATTGGCGGATGAAAAGGCGCCATTGCCAACCTCCGGCAAAGTATCGTTTACCGTCGATGGTAAGGCGTTTGCTATCGATTTGGCGACCTTGCCCGCGGGGGCGACTGCCCAGAGTCTGGTCTCTGCCATCAATGATGCGGCGGATAATCCGGGGGTCAAGGCCAGCCTGGTTCGCACGGATGGCAAGGTTAACCTGGTGCTGACCAGTAAAGAGAGCGGGGCTGCCAAGGTGTTTACCCCCACCTATGATGGCGACCCAGCGTCAGATTTCGGCAAGGCTTTTCTCGCCGGCAAGGTGATCACCCCGGGTCAGGACTCCATCATCAAGATGGGGGTTGGCGACGGCGCGCTGGAGATCAAGTCGCCGACCAACAAGATTGAAAACGTGGTTGAAGGGCTGACACTGGATCTCACCAGGGTGCAAAAGCCAACCGATGGCCCGATGCAGGTGACAGTGGCTTATGACAATGAAGCCGTCACCGGTTCATTGAAGAAATTTGTTGATAGCTACAACGAGTTACTGGAGCTGCTGAGCAAAGAGACGTCCACCGATATCAAGGCGAAAGGCGTACTGGCGTCTGATGCCACGGTGCGAGGTTTGAAAGGTACGCTGGCCAACGCGGTTCGCAATCTGCCCGCAGGCATGACCCTGACTCAGCTTGGCATCAAAACCGAGAAGTCGGGCAAGCTGGTGTTTAGTGACTCGGATTTCAAAAAGTCGCTCGAGAAGGACCCTGAACTACTGGGCAAGGCGCTGATGGGGGATGATGGTTTGCTCAAACGGATGAGCAAGGTGCTCGATCCTTTCTCCAAGACCAATGGTGTGATGGCCACTCGCAAGAGCACATTGGAAGCCAATCAAAAGCGACTTGATGATAAAATGGAGTCGCTGAATAAACGGATGGAGTCTGTTTACAAGCGTTACCTCAATCAATTTACCACCATGAACCAGATGATGCAGACCATGGGAGCACTTTAAGCTTTTCCCCTGGATGAACTGGTTTGAACCTGCAATAGCGAGTGACCCATGTTTGAATCTGAAGATGGCTATGATGCCTATCGATTTGCCGCCACAGAAGCCAAGGCCGCGAGTGCCGATCCATATCAGCTGGTACTGATGTTGATGGATGGTTTGCTTGACGAGATAGCCAGAGCAGAAGGGCATATCTTGGCGAAACAGTTTGAGCGCAAAGGGGTGGCCATCAACAAGTGTCTGCAGATCCTGGGTGGGCTGGACAGTGCGCTTGATATGAATAAGGGGGGCGAGCTGGCGGTTAACCTGCATCGTCTTTATGACTACTGTGGTCAGAAACTGTTCGAGACCAGCGTATCCAACAGTGTTGAGGGATTTGCCGAAGTACGCAAAATTCTGCAAGAGCTGAAAGAGGGTTGGGAAGCAATGGCGCGTCATCCTCGTTAATACGGAAGTAGTACTTCCTTCCCCTCTGTTCTTCCTCACGCCCAACATATTGAAATTTCTTGGTTATCGGTCTGGCCCACTCCTTGCTTGTGGGCTGGTTCATCTTCTTTTTGGGGCTCGTCATGTCAGGTATTGCGCCCGTGTTACGTGAGACCGAACTGCAGACACGCCAGCGCCAGTTATTGGGGCTGGGTACGCTATTGCTGCAACAAGCGCAAGCTGGCCAGTGGGAAGCTGTCAGGCTAACCGATGGACGCTTCGCGCAATTTGTCTCTCAAGTTAGCCTGGATCCCCAACTCTGGGCTGCGTTGCAACCAGCAAGAGATAAAGCCCGGGTGTTGTATCGACAAGCATTGCAGCTTTGCGAGCAGGAGACCTTGATTCGTAAACAGGAGTGGCAGCAGCTTTCTTCGATTCGTGAAGGTTTGACTGCTTACGGTGAGACAGAGCAATGGGATTGATTCAATTTAGCGGTTTTGATGCGGTGAATGCGCCGGATGTCACGGCCTTGAACCGTTTGTCCGGCCAAGCCGGCAGTGAAGGGGAGTTATATCAACCGCTGGATGAGGTGGTTGATCCTCTGCTTGCGTTGCCCTTGCCCGAGTTGGTTGCCAGTGATGTTGCGGTAGATGAAGCAGAGAGCGAACAATCAGGAGCGGAAGGCGACCCGGTTGAACAGCTGCAAGCGTTTACCAATGTGCCTCCTCTCTTTGTCAGAGTAAGTGATGCCGATCTTGATGGTTTTCGTGTAAGCCGTACTTTTTCCCGAGCTGAAGGTAGCACCGGTGGCCAGCAGGTGGTGGATAACAAATTGCCGCCCTCTCTTCGTACCATGATGGGGAGTGCGACCACGCTGCCCGAGCAAGAGATGATGGCGCGTCGTGAAACGGTTTCTGCCGCTGCGGAACAGGCGCTCTCTACGTTGCTTGCCAAATCAAATGGGCAAACCAGTGTATTGCCCGGCCGCTTCACCTTGCCGGTTATGGCTGCCGGTTTCGATGCTGGAAATGTGCCTGATACCGCAGTGGTAGAAAACAGGTTGCCAGATGCTCGCCAGCTGGCAGTTGGCCAACTTGCTGCGACGCCGTTGCGACCTGCCGACTATCAGTGGGCTCCTGTCCGGTTGTCAGACAACCAGAGCCAGTGGGGGCAGCAGTTGGTTAGCCTGCTTCAGGACAAGGTTGAGCTGCAAGTCAATCAACAGGTAAAACAGGTCCACATCCGGCTGGATCCGCCAGAGCTCGGGCGATTGGAGTTGACCGTCAAGCTCGATGGTGATCGGCTCAATGTCCAGTTGAATGTGACTAACCCGGCGGTGCGCGATGCAATGATCCAGTCGATGGAGCGCTTGCGCATGAGCCTGGCTCCCCATCATGCCGGCGGCGTTGAGGTCAATGTGGGGCAAGGCGGCGAGCAGGGGCAGCAGGAGCGGTGGCAACAGGAGAAGATCCTGGCTGGCCGCCGTCAGTGGTTGGATGAACCAGAGTCCCAATGGGGGACGATGCACGACTGGCTCAATACTCTGGTCTGATTTTTAACATGTAATAACGAGAGTGGTTTTACATTATGCGGCGTGTCATGAAGTGGTTGATGGTTGTCGTCATTGCCCTGTGTCTGCTGGTTTTGCTGGCATATGGTGCCTGGTTGAAACGCGATGTGATTGAAGTCTGGCTCGGATTGGCAGAGCCAAAGCCAGAGCTGAGCAGCACTCCGCTGTTCAAGCCGATGGAGCGCTTCGTTATCAGTCTGGAAGGGGGCGAACAGTCCCATTATCTGGTGCTGGAGCTGGCACTGGTGACCTACAACCCGGAGCAGGTTGCCAAGCTGGATGAGCTGACTCCACTGATCCGCAATGCCATGGTGCAGTATTTCAGCCACCGCTCCCATGATGACGTAAAGGTTGAGCTGCAGAATATTTCCAAGCTGCAGGTCTCTTTGCGCGACAAGCTGGTCACTACGGTGCAGGGATATGGCTACAAGCCCTATCTGGACGAAGTGCTGATCACCAAGGTACTGGTACAGTAATTACCATATGACTGATTCTGCTTGGGATTCTCAACAAGAGTTTGCGGATACGCCAACGATTCCCCGTACTGGTGAACAGGCCATTCTGACTCGCTATCTGCCTCTGGTTAAGAGGGCTGCTTGTCACCTGCGTAGCCAGGTCAGCGCCTGTTTTGATCAGGAGGATATGGAACAGGTAGGGATGATGGGACTGCTGGAGGCGTGGCGTCGTTATGGTAGTGAACCTGATGCCCAGTTTGAAAGTTACGCCTTCAAACGGATTCGTGGTGCCATGCTCGATGAGCTGCGGCGTCTGGACTGGCGGCCTCGCCAGTTGCGACAGCAGGTACACGGCCATAATCAGGTGCAGCGTGAACTGCACAATCGTTTGGGGCGCGCCCCCTCAGAGCAAGAACTTGCTGCTGCGCTCGACTGTTCGGTGGATGAGGTGCGTCAGTTGTCCTACGCCAGTCAGGCTGAAGCGCTACAAAGTCTGGAAGAGTGGCTGGAGAATGGTGGCAAGGCGCCAACAACCGAGTCTGATGATGTCGATATGGCGATGACAATCAGCAAGGTGTTGGCCACTCTGGATAAACGCGAGCAGCTATTGCTTGCCCTCTATTACCAGCAAGAGCTCAATATGAAAGAGATCGCGCTGGTGCTTGGATTAACCGAATCCCGGGTTTGTCAGCTGCACAAGCAGTGTGTGCTTCAGCTAAAGCAGCGATTGGTCGACTCCATATAGTAGTGCTTCACCTTTACTGGTGACCCTTCTTGTATCGTGCGGGAACATTCATGCAAAAACAGATTGGCATCGGCGTCATTTTAGTATGCGTGCTGGGTGGCTTCATGATGGCTGGGGGAAATCTCCTCGCCTTGTGGCAGCCAGCCGAGCTCATCATTATCATCGGCGCAGCGGTAGGCTCCATGTTTCTGGGCAACTCGAAAGAGGTGATGCACGAAATGTGGCGGCAGATCAAAATGTGCTTCAAGCCTCCTAATAACGAAGAGAGCGAGGTCTATCGTGAGCTGTTGACTCTGATGCATCAACTGCTGGAGGAGACACGCAACAAAGGGATGAAGGCGCTCGACGAGCATATTGAAAATCCCCAGCAGAGCTCGGTTTTCTTGATGTACCCCCAGATTTCGGAAGATCCCCAACTGCTAGGTTTCATAATCGATAACCTGCGTCTGCTCGGGATGGGCAAGATCACACCCCATGAACTGGATACTGTGCTGGAGCAGGAGATCATGGCCATTGAAGAGGACATGCTCAAGCCTGCCCATGCTTTGCACAAGACCGGCGAGGCCTGCCCGGGCTTCGGCATTCTTGCTGCGGTGATGGGGATCATCATCACCATGCAGCAATTGGACGGCCCCCTGAGTAACATTGGCGTTCATGTAGCGGCCGCTCTGGTGGGAACCTTTATCGGGATTTTTCTCTGTTACTGCTTGCTGGAGCCTGTCAGTAACGCAATGGAAGAGATGGTCAGGCGTCGTATTAGCCTGTTGATGTGTATCAAGTCGATCCTGATTGCCCAGTTGCGTGGCAAGACACCGCTGCTGGCCGTCGATTCAGGTCGCAAGATCCTGGAGCCTGAAGTCAAACCAAGCTTCCTTGAACTGGAAGATTGGGTTAACAACAGGGCAATGTAATGCGCAATCACGAGCAGATTATCGTCAAGCGCCAGCAGCGACGTAATAGTGCCCCTAAAGGAGGGGGCGCCTGGAAGGTGGCATTTGCCGACTTCACGTTAGCTATGATGGCTTTCTTTATGGTGCTCTGGATCCTGGCGGTATCTAACCAGGAGGAGCGGGAAATTGTTGCCAGCCGTCTGCGGGACTACAGCATCATGGACAGTGAGTCCAACCCGTTTGACATACGCAATAGCCCCTATCCTGTCGATTTGGGGGGGAATCCCTCGGTGATCGATGAACTGAACCCCAAGTTCGATCAGCAGGGTCAGCTGATGCCCAGGCATATGGATCGCCGTCAGAGCATTTTTTCAGATGGGCCTAACGGCGGGTACGAAAATCTGCTGGTTGGAAAGCTCGAAGGTGAAGGCCAGATGCAGCAATTAGCTGGATTCATCAATGATCTGGCTGAACAAATGCAAGCTAACAATAACCTCGAGATTCAGATTGTTCCCCAAGGATTGCGGATCTTGATCCGCGATGACGCTGATCGGGAAATGTATAGCCGTGGCAGTGCCCGTATCACTCCATTTTTTCGTCACCTGTTGATGGCATTGGCCCCCATTTTCCAGCGTATCGAGAATCGGGTCATGATTTCTGGCCATACCGACAGTACACCGTTTGCGGGTGACAACTACACCAACTGGGAACTCTCGTCAGACCGCGCCATGATGGCAAGGCGGGTATTGCTGGCGGGCGGCATGCCGTCTGATCGGGTCGCGCAGGTGGTCTCTATGGCTGATACCATGCTGGAAGATACCCGGAATCCGCAAAGCAGCCGTAATCGGCGCATTGAATTGCTGGTCATGACAACTCAGGCAGAAACCAATCTGGAGCAACTTTTCAGCTCACAAACACAAGCGGCAGCTAGTCATGCCAAGGAGATGATTTCTCATGGACAGCCCTGAAATCGAGTTTCCGGTGCATACCTCGCACAATGATCCGCGCCGAAAGGTACCGCGCTGGTATCTGCATGATGGATCAACGCCACTTGAGTCACAAAGTTGTGGTATTGCCGCACGGATGCTGATTTCAGGTGTGTTATTTGACAAAAGTATTGGCCGAGCCGTGATCAAGGATATCGGCCCGGGAGGCGTTGGCTTTCTTGCCCCTGCTCGCTTTACGTTACCTGATACGGTGACCCTTTCTCTGTCCCGCCAGATTGTTCTGGATTGTCGCATCACGCATCGTCGGCCTATAGGTCAGCATCTTTGTTTCTATGGCGCTTGCTGGTCATATCCGGAAGAAGTCGATTTGGGACCAATATTGAGCCAGTGGCGCCACTGTTTCATGGTGCCGCAATCAGCGGACGCTTCTGCTGAATCCCAAGAGGATCAGGCAAGCGTTCCAGCCTGACCTCACCTCGGCTCATATCAAGCCCCCTGGCAGCTTTAAGCAACAGGGGGTCATGCAGACTGTCCAGTGAGACCGCTTTGGCAATGGCGGTCGCCCCTTTCTTCCGGTTGGCGGTGGGGGCCTTGCCCTTGCTATAGACGATCGGACAATTGGTTATCCCTTGTGCGACAGGGAGTTGCCAGGCCGGATTCCAGCGGCTGGCTTCATTCATTGATACGCCTTTTGCCTGAGCCCACGCGGGCAGTGAGCAGCCGTTCGGATGACGGAATATTTGCAAGTCATTGCCGCTGTGCCATGGCGGAAGTTGAAACTGATAGCTGTCAGCCATATCAAGCAGTCTTGCCAGCGCAACAAAGCGCGCGACATAAAAGCGTGTTTCAGTCGGAAGCTCCAGTTCCCATATATTACGTGTCCCCGCTTTTAAAACCGCATTGAGTACCCGCCCTTCTCCTGCGTTGTAGGCGGCCAAAGCAAGCAGCCAGTCATTGCCAAAGAAGCGATACAGCCATGCCAGATAGGAAAGAGCAGCCTCTGTCGCCAATGGCAGTGAATAGCGCCCATCAAATTCGCTGGTGATGGGAATAGCAAATCGGGTGGCGGTATCTGGCATCAGCTGCCAAGGGCCTGCGGCGCCAGCAGAAGAGACCACATCCAATCGGTAACTGCTTTCCAGTAAAGGAACAAAGGCAAGCAAGGGCGGCAGTTTGCGTTCGTGAACCTGTTCCGCGACCCAGCGAATAACGGGCTGTGTCTCCGCAAGACGTTGTTGGAGATAAGGGCGCTGCTTCAACAGGAATTGTTGCTGCTGGCTGACCAAGTCGACCCCTTTTCCCTGGATCGGGATTGGGAAACCTGCTTGCCAGTGATAATTGTGATAAGCATTGCAAGATGTTGATATCATTAACATCCCGCACATTAGTAAAAAAATGAGCCTGGTCATGGGGTAATGGTTGAACAAGGATCGCGCAATAATAAAAACATGATATATCTCAACAGTTTTTTGAATTTAAGGTCGCTTGATCATGTGTAATCCAGGACTTAGTAAGCATGATAACACGAGTAAAAAAGAGCCGAAATTCGGGTAAAGCGATTCAGAAGTTTTTGCTGTATCTGATACTCGCCAATTTCATACTGATGGGACTGTACATCGGGTATGCTCACGAGCTCACATTCGCCACCAATATTCTGCTGACATCTCTACTGATTATTTACAATCTGTTGCTCTGCCAGCTGGTGTCTCTGCGTGCTCGCCGTTCGAAAGATGGTTACATCATCTATCCAGTGATATGTGTCAGTATTTTGCTCTGTGCAGTGGTATTGTTCCGTTTCATCATATCGCCCAGATAGTGACCGCTCACCGACTTGCTGCTTATTAATCACTTTCTGTTTTTTCAGCAATAACTCTTGGAAAATCAACCCACTCAATCCGCGGTATGCAATTACTGCGTCAATATGTTCCCTCTGTCCCATCTCCTTGCTTGAAAAGCCCCCTGCACGTCCTTAAACTTCAAGGTGGGGAAAAGTGGATCAAAGTGGTTTTTAGAGGGGCAATTTGCCTGCTCACTCACCTTCAGGGACTGCAATTTGTTGCGTGGCGCTCATGCCATCAGCCTGGACAGTAAAGGGCGGCTGGCAATTCCGACCAAATTCCGTGATTGGCTGCGCGATGAAAGCGACGGCCAGCTGGTCTGCACCATCGATATTGCCCATCCCTGTCTGCTGCTTTATCCCCTGAATGAATGGGAAGAGGTCGAGCGCAAGCTCAAGACTCTCTCCAGCATGAATCCGCAAGAGCGCCGTTTGCAGCGCCTGCTGCTGGGACATGCAACTGAGTGCGAGCTGGATGGCAATGGCCGTCTGCTGCTCAGTCAGCCACTGCGAAACCATGCGGGGCTGGACAAGAAAATCATGCTGGTGGGCCAGCTCAACAAGTTTGAGTTGTGGGATGAAGCCCGCTGGCAACAACAGGTCAATGACGACATCTTGGGTCTGCCCGGGGACGATTGGGCAAGCTCACCACGACTACAGGATTTCTCTTTATAAATGACCCAAGCCGCTGAACACATCACAGTGCTGCTGCACGAAGCCGTCGAAGGTCTGGCCATCAAGCCGGACGGTGTCTACGTCGACGGTACTTTTGGCCGTGGTGGTCATTCTCGTCTGATCCTGCAGCACCTTGGCCCCAATGGCCGCCTGATCGCCATCGACCGCGATCCCCAGGCGATCGCCGAAGCAGCCAAGATCCAGGATCCCCGTTTCGAAATCGTGCACGGCCCCTTCTCCGGCATCGCCTCCTATCTGGATGAGCGCGGTTTGCTGGGCAAGGTGGATGGCTTCCTGCTGGATCTGGGGGTCTCTTCACCCCAGCTGGATGATGCCGAGCGGGGCTTCAGCTTTATGAAAGATGGTCCGCTCGATATGCGGATGGACCCCACCTCCGGCCAGAGCGCCGCCGAGTGGCTGGCCAAGGCCGATGTGGATGACATCGCCTGGGTGCTGAAGACCTTCGGTGAGGAGCGTTTTGCCAAGAAGATCGCCCGTGCCATTGTGCACGACCGCATGACCGAACCTTATGTGCGTACCCGTCAACTGGCGGAGATGATTGCCCGGGTCAATCCGAGCAAGGAGAAGGGCAAGCATGCGGCAACCCGCAGCTTCCAGGCCATTCGCATCTATATCAACAGCGAGCTGGATGAGATCGAAACTGCGCTCAACGGTGCACTGGAAGTGCTGGCACCAAATGGCCGTTTGTCAGTGATTAGCTTCCATTCGCTGGAAGACCGCTTGGTAAAGCATTTCATCCGCAAGCACGAGAAGGGGCCGGAAGTGCCTTACGGCATTCCGTTGACCGAGGCCCAGCTGGCTGGCGGTCGCAAATTGAAGTCGGTCGGCAAGGCACTCAAGCCTTCTGATCATGAAGTATCTGAAAACAGCCGGTCACGCAGCTCGGTGCTGCGGGTTGCCGAACGGCTGGCGGAGTAAGCGATGAGCGAAGTGCGTGTTCATCTGGCCAAGGAGATCGTTGCCGATCTCTGGCGGCACAAGCTGCAGATTTTTCTGTCGGTCGCCGTGCTGGTGACCGCGTTTGCCGTGATCCTGGTGACCAACATGACCCGCGGTCTGACGGCCAAGCAGAACGATCTGATGGCGGAAGAGGATCGCCTCAATATCGAATGGCGCCACCTGCTGCTGGAGCAGGGCACCCTGGCTGAACACTCCCGGGTGGCGAGTCTGGCGATGGACAAGTTGCAAATGGGTCGTCCGCTGGTGACCACCGAGAAGGTAATTACCCAACCATGAAACGCAAGGCTACAGCCAAAGCTGCCAAAGCGAATGTCAAAGCGCCATCGATCTATCCGTGGCGCTTTCGCACGCTTGCGGTGTTTATCGGCATCGCGTTTGTGGGTCTGATCCTGCGTCTGGCCTGGATCCAGGTGATCAATCCGGATCGTCTGCGTCAGGAGGGTGACATGCGCTCCCTGCGTACCACCTCTACCCAGGCGGTGCGCGGTATGATCACCGATCGCAACGGCGAGCAGCTGGCGGTTTCTGTGCCGGTCGAAGCGGTCTGGGCCGATCCCAAGACGGTACACGAGTCCGGTGCCATCAATAATGAGCGAGCCTGGCTGGCGCTTTCCGCCGTGCTCAAGCTCGACATCAATACCCTCAAACACCGCATCGCCAACCCCAGCAAGCGCTTCGTCTATCTGCAGCGTCAGGTTACTCCTGCGGTGGCGGAATATATCAAGGGGCTCAAGCTGGGTGGCGTCTACCTGCGCCCCGAAGCGCGCCGCTTCTATCCGACCGGCGAAATCAGTGCCCATCTGGTGGGGGTGACCAACATCGATGGCAGCGGTATTGAAGGGATTGAGCGCAGTTACAACGAGTGGCTGACGGCGACGCCCGGCGAAATGCGGGTGCGCAAGGATCGTCAGGGGCGCGTCATCGAGCGGCTTGGCATCGTCAAAGAGGGCAAGAATGCCAACGATCTGCAGCTCAGTATCGATCAGCGGGTGCAGGCTCTGGCCTACCGTGCCCTCAAGCGGGCAACCGACGAGAACAAGGCGACCTCCGGCTCCATGGTGATGCTGGATATCAAGACCGGTGAAGTACTCGCCATGGTCAACACCCCCTCCTATAACCCGAACAACCGCGGCCAGTATCAGAGCTTCCGGGTACGCAACCGGGTGGTGACCGATACCTACGAACCGGGCTCTACCGTCAAGCCATTGATTTTGCTCAGTGCCTTGCAGGCAGGGGTCACCAGCTGGAAAGATTTCATTCCCGGTGGGCCGCTCTTTATCGGTGCCAAGCAGATCAAGGACGTCAGTATCCACAAGGCGACCAACCTCTACGATATCCTGCGCTACTCCTCCAACATCGGTATGTCGCGCATCGCGCTGCGGATGCCGGCGCAGGAGATGATCAATACCCTCAGCATGTTCGGTTTCGGCATGGATACCGGCAGCGGGCTGATGGGCGAGAGCAGCGGCATGCTGCCCCAGCGTCGTCGCTGGTCCGATATCGAGCGGGCAACCCTCTCGTTCGGTTATGGTCTGCGAGTCACCCCGCTGCAGCTGGCTTCCGCCTACGCCACCCTGGCCAACAAGGGCAAGCGGGTGCCGCTCTCCATCGTCAAGGTGACTACGCCGCCCAAGGGTGAGCAAGTTATTGATCACAACAACGCCGCTGCCATGTTGCAGGCGCTGGAGTATGTGGTCGACAACGCCATTCCAAAAGCCAAGATCCCGGGCTATCGGGTCGGTGGCAAGAGTGGTACCGCCAAGGTCGCCGTCGCCGGTGGCTATGGCAAGGATTACATGGCCTGGTTTGCCGGTTTCGCACCCGCCAGTGATCCCCGTTTCGTCATGGTGGTGGTGATCAACGAGCCAAAAGGCAGCGCCTATTATGGCGGCGCCGTGGCGACCCCACCGTTTGCAGAGGCCATGGGCGGGGTGCTGCAGCTCTTCAATATTCGTCCCGATGCGGTGCCGCCAGCGGTGCCCACCAAACTTGCCCGTACGGAGGCTTCTCTTGTCCCGCGCACTTGATGCATTACTGCGCCCCTTCGGTATCCAGGCGCCGGCGCTCATCCTGACCGATATCCAGCTGGATAGTCGGCGGGTTGGCCCCGGCTCGCTCTTCGTGGCCATTCGTGGTCATCAGGTGGATGGCAGACGGTTTATCGAACAGGCGGTGGCTCAGGGAGCGACCGCTGTTGTGTTTGAGGAGGATGGTGAATTTATCCCACCATCGACTCCGGTTCCCTGTATCGGGATGCGGGATCTGCCCGCTCACCTCTCTGCTCTTGCGGGCTATTTCTACGATCAGCCAGCCCAAAAATTGGATCTGGTCGGGATCACCGGCACCAACGGCAAGAGCACTACGGCACTGCTGGTCGCCAACTGGCGCACCCTGCTGGGTGGCAAGGCGGGTGTGATGGGCACCATCGGCAACGGCCTGTTCGGCAATTTGATCGAAGCGGAAAACACCACCGGCAGCGCCGTGCAGGTGCAAGCCAATCTGGCTGCGCTGCAAGCGCAGGGGGCGGATCTGGTGGCGATGGAGGTCTCCAGCCATGGTCTGGTGCAGCATCGTGTTGCCGCACTGCCGTTTGCCGCCGCTGTCTTCACCAACCTGAGCCGGGATCACCTCGACTACCACGGCACCATGGAAGCCTATGGCGCGGCCAAAGAGCAGTTGCTGCAGCTGGTCGATGAGTCGAATGCGGTGATCAACCGTGATGACGAGCTGGGTGCCAAGTGGATCGAAAAATATCCGGCAGCGGTGGCGTTCAGCGTTAATGGCCCGATCGAAAACCATTCTGGCCGTCAATTAACGGCGCAGCAGCTCGATTTTCACCAGCAAGGTTTTCGCGCGCAGATTAACTCCAGCTGGGGGAATGGTGTATTATCCGCCCCCTTGCTCGGGCGCTTCAACGTCAGCAATGTGCTGGCCGCGATGGGCGTGATGCTGGTGCTCGGTTACGACTTCAACGAGCTGCTGGCGACAGCGCCTCAATTGCAGCCGGTGACCGGCCGCATGGAGTGTTTTGGCGGTGGTGATACGCCGCTGGCGGTGGTCGATTACGCCCACACCCCGGATGCGCTGGAGAAGGCATTGCAGGCCCTGCGGGTGCACTGCACAGGGCAGCTCTGGTGTCTGGTCGGTTGTGGTGGCGACCGCGATCGCGGCAAGCGCCCCATGATGGCCGCCATGGCCGAGCAGTATGCGGATCGCGTGATCCTGACCGACGACAATCCCCGTACCGAGGAGCCGGCCCGGATCATGGCCGACATGGTGGCGGGTCTTCGCGATCCTGCTGCGGTGCAGGTTGAGCACGACAGGGTCAAGGCGATTTCGCTGGCCATCGGTCAGGCGAGCAAACAGGACATCATCCTGGTGGCCGGTAAGGGTCACGAGGATTATCAGATCATTGGAACCGACAAGCGGCACTACAGCGACCGGGAAACCGTCGCGGCCGCCTTGCACACATTATTGGAGTCATTCAAATGATGACCCTCAGGCTTGCCGAGCTGGCGCAGGTACTCGATGCCCGTCTGATTGGTGACGATGGCGAGATCACCGTCGTCAGTACCGACACTCGCACTTTGGGCGCGGGTGCCCTGTTCGTTGCTCTGCGCGGCGAGCGCTTCGATGCCCACGATTTTTGCGAGCAGGCCGTTCAGGCAGGGGCCTCTGCCCTGCTGGTCGAGCGTGAACTGCCGCTGGCCATCCCCCAGCTGGTGGTGACCGACAGTCTGAAAGGACTGGGTCGCCTCGGCAAACTGGTGCGTGAGCGCATTAACCCGAAAGTGCTGGCCATTACCGGCAGCTGCGGCAAGACCACGGTGAAGGAGATGGCAACTGCCATACTGCGCAACGAAGGGGAAGTGCTGGCCACCGCTGGCAACTTCAACAACGAGGTGGGCGTGCCGCTCACCCTGCTGCGCCTCGAACCGCAACACAAGTTTGCGGTGATGGAGCTGGGTGCCAACCATCCGGGCGAGATCGCCTGGACTACTTCACTGGCCAAACCCGATGCCGCCATCATCAACAACGTGGCGGCGGCCCATCTGGAGGGCTTCGGCTCGCTGGAAGGGGTGTTTCACGCCAAGAGCGAAATCTTTGAGGGGCTGAGCGAAGGCGGCACCGCCATCGTCAATGCCGACAACGAATTCTGGCCGAAATGGCGCGAGCGTGGCATTCGCTGCGCCTTCTCCATCGAAGATCAGAGCCAGCCGTTCCATGCTCGCGATGTGGTTCTCAACGCTCAGGGTTGTGCCGAGTTCGTCATGGTAACCCCGCAGGGTGAGCTGAGCCTGACTCTGGCGATCCCGGGTCGCCACAACGTGGCCAATGCGTTGGCTGCCGCCGCGGGCTGTCTGGCCCTCGGCGCATCCCTCGCCTGTGTCAAGGCGGGGCTGGAACAGATGGCGCCGGTCAAGGGGCGCTTCTGCGTGCAGCGCTGGGGTGGTCTGACCCTGGTGGATGATACCTACAATGCCAGCGTGGAATCCGTGCTGGCGGGCATCGATGCCCTGACCGCCATGGGCGGCTTCAAGGTACTGGTGTTCGGTGATATGCGGGAACTGGGTGAGGAGTCTGCCGAGCAACACGCCCGGGTTGGCCGTCATGCCCGCGAGCGCGGTCTGGATGCCGTGCTGACAGTGGGGGAAGAGAGTCGCCACACCGCAGATGCCGCGGCTGGCCGACATTTCGATAACAAGGCGTCGTTGTTTGAAGTGCTTGCGCAAATGATAAATACACATCAGGAAATTTCGATTCTGGTCAAGGGCGCCCGTGGCTCCCGCATGGAAGATATAGTCGAGATGGTCAAAGACCGTCAGGAGTCAGCCACATGCTAGTCTGGCTGGCCGAACTGCTCACCCCGCACTTCACCTTCTTCAACGTCTTCTCCTACCTGACGTTTCGCGCCATCCTGTCGATCATCACCGGACTGGGGGTTGCCCTCTGGATGGGGCCACGCCTGATCCGTCGCCTGCAGATCCTGAAATTCGGTCAGGTGATCCGCAACGACGGTCCCGAGTCCCACCTCAGCAAGCGGGGTACCCCGACCATGGGTGGCCTGATGATCATTGCTGCGATTTTCACGTCTGTGCTGCTCTGGTGCCGCCTCGACAACCCCTATGTCTGGCTGGTGCTGTTTGTGCTGGGTGCCTATGGCGCCATCGGCTTTGCCGACGACTACCTCAAGGTGGTGCGCAAGAATACCGACGGCCTGATCGCGCGCTGGAAGTATTTCTGGCAATCCGCGGTAGCGCTGGCGGTGGCGGTGTTCCTCTATGCGACCGCAACCCATGAGGGGCAGACCCAGCTGGTGGTGCCTTTCCTCAAGGATGTGATGCCGCAGCTTGGCCTGATGTTTATCGTGCTGACCTACTTTGTCATCGTTGGCACCTCCAACGCGGTCAACCTGACCGACGGTCTCGATGGCCTGGCCATCATGCCGACCGTGATGGTGGCGGGGGGCTTTGCCCTGATCGCCTGGGCTACCGGTAACGTCAACTTTGCCAACTACCTGCACATTCCCTACGTGCCCTATACCTCCGAGCTGGTGATCGTCTGTACCGCCATCGTCGGGGCGGGTCTGGGTTTCCTCTGGTTCAACACCTATCCGGCGCAGGTCTTCATGGGGGACGTTGGTTCCCTGGCGCTGGGCGGCGCGCTCGGCACCATCGCCGTGTTGGTACGTCAGGAGTTCCTGCTGGTGATCATGGGCGGCGTCTTCGTGATGGAGACTGTCTCGGTGATCCTGCAGGTGGGGTCATACAAGCTGCGCGGCGTGCGGATCTTCCGCATGGCGCCGATCCATCACCACTACGAGAAGAAGGGCTGGCCGGAGCCGCGCGTCATCGTGCGCTTCTGGATCATCACCCTCGTGCTGGTGCTGCTGGGTCTTGCCACCCTGAAGGTGAGGTAAGGCCATGGTCATCATCATCGGATTGGGCAAAACCGGACTCTCCTGTGTCGATTACTTCCTCGGCCGTGGCGTGACGCCACTGGTGATGGATACCCGCGCCAACCCGCCCGGCAAGGATCAACTGCCGCCGGAGGTTGAGCTCATTCACGGGCTCGACGAGGCACTGCTCAAGCAGGCGCACATGATCGTCGCGAGCCCGGGTATCGCGCTGGCGACCCCCGAACTGAAAGCGGCGGCCGAGTGTGGTGTGCAGATCGTCGGTGACATCGAACTGTTTGTTCGCGAGACCCAGACTCCTGTCATCGCCATTACCGGCTCCAACGGCAAGAGCACCGTTACCACCCTGGTGGGCGAGATGATTGCCGAAGCCGGTCTCAATGTCGGTGTGGGCGGCAATATCGGCACGCCTGCGCTGGAGCTGCTCAAGCAGCCGATGGATCTCTGTGTGCTGGAGCTCTCCAGCTTCCAGCTGGAAACAACTCACAGTTTGCGTGCTGCCGCCTCCGTGGTGCTGAACCTCTCAGAAGATCACATGGATCGCTATCAGGGCATGGCCGACTATCGCGCCGCCAAGATGGAGATCCATCAGCACTCCAAACACATTCTGGTCAATCGTGATGATGCCCAGACCCTGCCCGATGTGGGTCAGGTGTGGCAGAGCTTTGGTCTCGACTGCAATGGTTATGGTCGTTGCCTGCTGGATGGCCGCTACTGGTTGACCCTGCACGGCGAGCCGCTGTTGGCAGTGGACGAGATGAAGATCGTCGGCGCCCACAATCAGGCCAACGCCCTTGCGGCCATGGCGCTGTGCGATGCGGTCGGTATTCCCCGTGCGGCTCAGCTTACCGTGCTGCGTCGTTTCGAGGGCTTGCCCCATCGTGCCCGCTTCGTGCGGGAGGTGAACGGGGTGCGCTGGATCAACGACTCCAAGGCCACCAACGTGGGGGCGACGCTGGCTGCCGTTGCCGGTGTGCGCGAGTCGGTCAAGGGGCGCCTGTTGCTGCTGGCCGGTGGTCAGGGCAAGGGGCAGGATTTTGGCCCGATCCAGGCGCTGCTGGGCAACCAGATCGATCACATGTACTGCTTCGGTCAGGATGCCGAGGTGCTGCTGGCACTGGGCGAGCAGACCGAACGGGTGGCCGACCTGGCCGCTGCGGTTGCCAAAGCGGCGGCCGATGCCAAGCCTGGTGACTGGGTGCTGCTGGCGCCGGCCTGTGCCAGCCTCGATCAGTTCAAGTCGTTCGAGGTGCGCGGCGATCGCTTCACCGAGATGGTGCTGGCACTATGAACGCCCTTCGCGCAGCAGCAGGTTTGTTCCAGCGCTGGTTGTTACCGGCGCGTCCTGCCGGTCTCTACGATCGGCAGCTGGTACTGCTGGCGCTCTCCCTGATGGCGGTCGGTGTGGTCATCGTGGCCTCGGCGTCGATCCCCGAAGGGATTGCGCTGGGGGATGACCCCTTCATGTTTGTGAAACGTCACGCCCTGTTTCTGGTGATGGCGCTCGGGATCTCCTGGTTTGTGTTGCAGGTGCCGATGGCGCGCTGGCAACAGCACAACGGCCCCATGCTGCTGCTGGCGATCTTGATGCTGGTGCTGGTGCTGCTGGTGGGCCGCAACGTCAACGGTGCGGTACGCTGGTTGCCGCTCGGCCCCTTCAACCTGCAGCCTGCCGAGTTTGGCAAGCTGGCGCTCTTTGTCTATCTGGCCGGCTATCTGGTGCGACGCCAGAGCGAAGTGCGTGAAGCCTGGATCGGCTTCCTGAAACCGCTGGCGGTGTTCGGGGTGCTGGCGGTCTTGCTGCTGTTGCAGCCTGACCTGGGTTCCACCGTGGTGATGTTCGTGACCTCGTTCGGCATGCTGTTTCTGGCCGGTGCCCGACTGGGGCAGTTTTTGACCCTGATCGGCGCGGGCCTCGGCTCGGTGGTGATGCTGATCATCGTCGAGCCCTACCGGATGCGGCGGGTGACCTCCTTTATGGATCCCTGGGCCGACCCGTTCGGCAGCGGCTACCAGTTGACCCAGTCGCTGATGGCGTTTGGTCGTGGCAGCTGGTTTGGCGAAGGGCTTGGCAACTCTATCCAGAAGATGGAGTACCTGCCGGAAGCACACACTGACTTCGTGTTTGCGATCCTCGGTGAAGAGCTGGGTTACGTCGGGGTGCTGGGCGCCCTGTTCCTGATTTTTGCGCTGGCGGTCAAGGCGCTCAAGCTGGGGCATCGCGCGCTGGTGGCCGAGCGGCTCTATGACGGTTATCTGGCCATCGGCATCGGCATCTGGTTCAGCTTCCAGACCTTCGTTAACGTCGGCGCGGCCAGCGGCATGATGCCAACCAAGGGCTTGACCCTGCCGCTGGTCAGTTACGGTGGTTCCAGTCTCATCATCATGTCGGTGGCGGTGAGCATGTTGATTCGAATCGATTTTGAGTTGCGTCAGGCGACAGCCCAGGCGCGCGTGCGGGAGGTTTAGTGAGCAAGACTCTGTTGGTGATGGCAGGTGGTACCGGTGGGCATGTGTTCCCCGGTCTGGCCGTGGCCGATCGCCTGAAGGCCCAGGGCTGGACTGTCCATTGGCTCGGCACTGCCGACCGGATGGAGGCGGAACTGGTGCCCGCCCACGGTTATCCCATCTCCTTCATCGATATTCAGGGGGTGCGTGGCAACGGCATCAAGCGACTGCTGGTGGCACCCTATCGCATCGTCAAATCGATCCTGCAGGCGCGTCAGGTACTCAAGACCGTTCGCCCTGATGTGGTGCTCGGCATGGGCGGTTTTGCTTCCGGCCCGGGTGGCGTGGCGGCCTGGTTCTCCGGCATCCCGCTGCTGCTCCATGAGCAGAATGCTGCTGCCGGCATGACCAACAAGCTGCTGGCCCGTATCGCCAGGCGGGTGTTGATGGCATTTCCGGGTGCCTTCGCGCCGAGCCGTCGCACCGCCGTGGTGGGCAATCCGGTACGTCCCGAAGTGGTCGCCCTGCCGGATCCGCAACTGCGCAGCGGGGATGAGCCACTGCATCTGCTGATCGTGGGTGGCAGTCTGGGGGCGCGGGTGCTCAACGAGCAGGTACCTGCTGCGGTGGCGGCATCCGGCGTGCCCATTGAAGTGCGTCACCAGTGTGGCAAGGGCAATGCCGAGGCGGTCTCTGCTGCCTATGCCCAGCACGGCATCAATGCCGAGGTGAGCGAATTTATCAAGGATATGGCCAGCGCCTACGCCTGGGCCGACCTGGTGGTCTGCCGTGCCGGTGCCCTGACCGTTTCCGAAGTGGCTGCCGCCGGTGTGGCTGCCATTTTCGTGCCGCTGCCCCATGCGGTGGATGATCACCAGACCCGTAACGCCCTGACCCTGGTCGACGGCGGTGCGGCCGAGTTTCTGCCCCAGTCCGAGCTGAATACCGCGTCACTTGCGGCGCGCCTGACCTGGCTTGCTGGTCGCCGGGAGACCCTGTTTAACATGGCGAAAGCGGCTCGCCGCGTCGCCATCACCGATGCGGCCGAGCGGGTTGCAGATGAGTGCAAACAGCTCGCAACCGGGCAGCGTGGTAAAGATTGATGAGCAAGGTTGCAGTGGTGACACCGTGCAGCCTTGTACCTGTATGTATTGATGCCGCCGTGCAGCCGCGCTTTGACGGCACATGGCCTGCGGCAGACTAAAGAGACGATTATGACCAAGGTTGAACTGGCAAAACTGCGTACTGTGATCCCCGAAATGCGCCGCGTGCGTCGCATCCACTTTATCGGCATCGGTGGTGCCGGTATGGGCGGGATCGCCGAAGTGCTTGCCAACGAAGGGTATCAGGTAACGGGTTCTGATCTGGCTCGCAACGCCGTGACCGAGCGGTTGGCCGGACTGGGTGCTCACATCTTCGTCGGCCACAGTGCCGAACACGTTGAGGGTGCCAGCGTGGTGGTAGTCTCAACCGCCATCAAGCAGGACAACCCGGAGCTGCTGGCCGCCCGCGAACTGCGGATACCGGTGGTGCGCCGCGCCGAGATGCTGGCCGAGCTGATGCGTTTCCGTCACGGTATCGCCATTGCCGGTACCCACGGCAAGACCACCACCACCAGTCTGGTGGCGAGCATCTATGCCGAAGCCGACCGCGACCCGACCTTTGTCATCGGTGGCCTGCTCAACAGTGCCGGTACCAATGCCCGGCTGGGCAGCAGCCGCTACCTGATTGCCGAAGCGGACGAGAGCGATGCCTCTTTCCTGCATCTGCAGCCGATGGTCTCTATCGTGACCAACATCGAAGCGGATCACATGGACACCTACGGCGGTGACTTCTCCAAGCTGAAGGCCACCTTCATCGAGTTTCTGCACAATCTGCCCTTCTACGGACTGGCGGTGGTCTGCATCGATGATCCGGTGATCCGTGGCATGTTGCCCGAGATTGCCCGTCCGACCCTGACCTACGGCCTCTCTGATGATGCCGACGTGCAGGTGCTGGATTTTGTCCAGACCACCAACCACAGCTGCTTCCGTGTTCGCCGCAAAGAGGCCGGTGAGCTGCAGGTGACCCTCAATTTGCCGGGTATTCACAACGCATTGAACGCCGCAGCGGCGATAGCTGTCGCGACAGAGGACGGTGTCAGCGATGAGGCCATCATCTCTGCTCTGGCCAAATTTGAAGGGGTTGGTCGTCGCTTCCAGCAGTATGGCGAGTTTGAAACCGGTCGCGGCAAGGCGATGCTGGTGGACGATTACGGTCACCACCCGAGCGAAGTGAAGGTCACCATCAACGCCGCCCGTGCCGGTTGGCCCGAGAAGCGTCTGGTGATGGTGTTCCAGCCGCACCGTTATACCCGCACCCGCGACCTCTACGAGGACTTCGCCGATGTGCTCTCCAAGGTAGACGTGCTGGTGATGCTGGAGGTTTATGCTGCCGGTGAGGAGCCGATCCCGGGCGCTGATGGACGGGCACTGTGCCGCTCCATTCGCTCGCGCGGCAACCTGGAACCCATCTTCGTCGCTACACCGGATGACGTGCCAGCCGTGCTGGCCGACCTGATCGGCGAGGGGGATTTGGTGTTGACTCAAGGCGCCGGGAACGTCGGGGCACTGGCCCGTCGTCTCGGAGAGATGAAATTGAGCATAGATAGCATGAAATCTGGCGCCTGAGGGCCCAATGAGTATTTTGACCGCCAAGCCGGGGCCTATATAATGGCGAACCGGTCTGTCAAAGGCCGGTTTAGCGCGTTACACGGGGATCGATCGGGTGGAGGCAAGGGCACAGGGGCGCACCAAGGGTGGCTTCATCGCAGGAGTAGCATTTTTCCTGCTGGTGATATGGGGCTGCTACCGGACGGCGCTGGATGTTAAAGGTTGGCTGACAGATGCCAACCGGTTGCCCATGAGCGAGCTGTTGCTGCAGGGGCAACACCAGTATTTGCAAACCGAAGAGCTGCGGATGGCCGTGCTGGATGGCGCCGAGTTGCGCAACTTCTTCGAATTGGATGTCAACGAATTGCAGGCAAGGCTCAATGCCTTGCCATGGGTGGCCTCGGTCTCGGTACGAAAGAAGTGGCCGAACAAGATCAAGATCTACCTTACGGAACAAGATGTGGCGGCGCGCTGGAATGGCAACCGCTTCGTCAACACCAAGGGCAAGGTATTCAGTGCCCCGGATCGGGTCAAGACGCCGCTGTTGCAGCTGTCAGGGCCGGATGACCAGGCCGCCCGGGTGTTGAAAGAGAGTCGGCAGTACGAGTCGCAACTGGCTGCCAAGGGATACAAGTTGCTGGGGGTGAATCTGACCCCCCGCCATGCCTGGGAACTGACCCTGGATGGCAATATCAAGCTGTTCCTGGGACGCAATGACATTGCGCTCCGGCTGCAGCGGTTTATCGATGCCTTCCCGGTTATCGAACCCCGTGCGCAAGTCGCCTACGTGGATCTTCGATACGACACCGGAATGGCAGTTGGCTGGAAGAAGAGCGAAGAGAAAGTGCATGACCAACACCGCAGATAGGAATTTGATTGTCGGACTGGATATCGGCACAACCAAGGTGGCGGTTCTGGTCGGGGAAGTATTGCCGGACGGTGAACTGAACGTCATCGGTATGGGCAGTCACGCTTCTCGCGGAATGGAGAAGGGCGGGGTCAATGACCTCGACTCCGTGGTCAAGTCACTGCGCCGCGCGGTGGAAGAGGCCGAGATGATGGCAGATTGCCAGATCAGCTCTGTCTATCTGGGGTTGTCCGGCAAGCATATTGATTGTCGCAACGAGACCGGCATGGTGCCCATCTCCGATGAAGAGGTGACCCAGGAGGATGTGGACAACGTGATCCACACTGCCAAGTCGGTTCGCCTCTCCGATGAGCTGCGTGTGCTGCATGTGCTGCCTCAGGAGTTTGCCATCGATTATCAGGAAGGGATTAAGAATCCGGTCGGCCTCTCCGGTGTGCGGATGGCAGCCAAGGTTCACCTGATCACCTGCCACAACGACATGGCCCGCAACATTGAGAAATGTGTGGAGAAGGTCGGCTTGCGCGTGGATCAACTGATCTTCTCCGCGCTGGCCTCCAGCTATGCGGTGTTGACCGAAGACGAGAAAGAGCTGGGTGTCTGCGTGGTGGACATCGGTGGCGGCACCATGGACATGTCGCTGTTTACCGGCGGTGCCCTGCGCCACACCAAGGTGATCCCGTATGCTGGCAGCACTGTGACCAGCGACATCGCCTACGCCTTCGGTACGCCGCCGCTCGACGCGGAAGCGATCAAGGTGCGCTACGGTTGCGCCCTCGGCCGTCTGGTCAGCAAGGAAGACAATATTGAAGTACCCAGTGTCGGCGGTCGCCCGGCGCGCAGCCTGCAACGGCAGACACTGGCTGAAGTGATTGAGCCCCGTTACACCGAGTTGCTCTCCATGGTGAATGATGAGCTGGTGCGGGTACAAAGCGAGTTGAAAGCGCAGGGGGTCAAGCATCAGCTGGCAGCCGGTGTGGTCTTGACCGGCGGCGCTGCCCAGATTGAAGGCATTGTGGAGTGTGCAGAGCAGATCTTCCAGAGCCAGGTCCGGGTGGGAGAGCCCATGAACATACGTGGTTTGAGTGATTACGTGCAGGCACCGGTGTACTCGACTGCGGTCGGGTTGCTGCAATATGGCCGCACCCATCAAGCCACAGGTAGCAACAAAGAATATGCCGCCAAGGCAAGCGTCGGTGGCCTGGTCAAACGGGTTAGCAACTGGCTGCGTGGCGAGTTCTAAGAATTTTGCTGAGTCAGGCAAATAAAGCGGAGAGACAACATGTTTGAATTTATGGATAGCCACACTGACGAAGCCGTCATTAAAGTGATCGGTGTAGGTGGCGGCGGCGGTAACGCTGTCGAGCACATGGTTCGTCAAAATATTGAGGGTGTTGAGTTTATTACCGTCAACACCGATGCCCAGGCACTGCGTAACTCTAGCGCCAACACTACCCTGCAGATCGGCGGTGGCATCACCAAGGGTCTGGGTGCCGGAGCCAATCCGGAAGTGGGTCGTGATGCGGCCATGGAAGATCGCGAAGCACTGCGTGAGCTGCTGACCGGTTCCGACATGGTGTTCATCGCCGCCGGTATGGGCGGTGGTACCGGTACCGGTGCTGCGCCGATCGTGGCCGAAGTGGCACGCGAGATGGGCATCCTGACCGTTGCTGTGGTGACCAAGCCGTTCTCCTTTGAAGGGAAGAAGCGGATGGGGTTCGCCGCCCACGGTATCGAAGAGCTCTCCAAAAACGTCGACTCCCTGATCACCATCCCCAACGACAAGTTGCTGAAGGTGCTGGGTCGCGGTATCTCCCTGCTGGATGCCTTCAAGGCGGCCAACGATGTACTGCTTGGCGCGGTACAGGGCATTGCCGAGCTGATCACCCGTCCGGGCTTGATCAACGTCGACTTCGCGGACGTGCGTACCGTGATGCGTGAAATGGGTACCGCCATGATGGGTACCGGTTCCGCCTCTGGTGATGACCGTGCCGAAGAAGCGGCCGAGAAAGCCATCTCCAGCCCGCTGCTGGAAGATGTGGATCTGGCCGGTGCCCGTGGCATCCTGGTCAACATCACCGCCGGTATGGACATGACCATCGAAGAGTTCGAAACCGTGGGTAACGCGGTCAAGGCCTTCGCTTCCGAGAACGCCACTGTAGTTGTGGGTACCGTAATCGATCCGGAAATGCACGACGAACTGCGTGTGACCGTGGTTGCTACCGGTATCGGTGCCGAGCGCAAGCCGGACATCACGCTGGTCAAGAGCAGCCAGGTGCAAGAGCGCCCGGTGCGTCAGCCGCTGGTTAGCGACATGATGCAAGGCCGCGTGATGGACGAAGCCCCGGCCAAGGTGGTCAACGCCGAGCCGCAAGCTCGTCGTGAACCGGATTACCTGGATATTCCGGCGTTCCTGCGCAAGCAAGCTGATTAAGCCTCTTATGGCTCTTGTTTGTTTGTTGTTCAAGGAATGTGCTAAGATGGCCTGCCAACGACCATCTGGTCCGGATTTTAAGCTGTTTAGGGTACACCCATGATTAGACAAAGAACCTTGAAAACGAGTGTACAGGCGACTGGTGTCGGCCTGCATTCGGGCCGGAAAGTCACCATGACGTTCCGTCCGGCGCCTGTGAACACAGGGATCGTTTACTTGCGTACCGACCTGAATCCTGTGGTGGAGCTGCCAGCCAATGCCGATCAGGTGCGCGATACCGTGCTCTGTACCGCTCTGGTCAACGAAGCCGGTGTCCGTGTCTCTACCATTGAGCACCTCTCCGCCGCGCTGGCCGGGATGGGGATCGACAACCTCTACGTTGAGGTTGACGCGCCCGAGATCCCGGTGATGGATGGCAGTGCGCATCCCTTTATCTACCTGCTGCAGGAAGTCGGGATCCGTGAGCAAAATGCGGCCAAGCAGTTTGTGCGGATCAAGAAGAGCATCCGGGTTGAAGACGGCGACAAGTGGGCGGAATTCCACCCCTATCGAAACGGCTTCAAGATGGATCTTGAGATCGATTTCCAGCATCCGGTCTTTGAAGGGCGCAATCAGCGTTGCGTACTGGATTTCTCCGGTGCCTCCTTCGTGAAAGAGATCAGCCGTGCCCGTACCTTCGGGTTCATGCGCGATATCGAGTACCTGCGTTCCCAGAACCTGGCGCTGGGCGGAAGCCTGGAAAACGCCGTGGTACTGGACGACTATAGGGTGCTGAACGAAGACGGTTTGCGTTATGAGGACGAGTTCGTCAAGCACAAGATGCTGGACGCGATCGGTGACCTCTATATGTGTAACCGCAGCATCATCGGTGAGTTCCGTGCCTACAAGACCGGACATGCCCTGAACAACAAGCTGCTGCGTGCCTTGCTGGCCGAGCAGGAGGCTTGGGAACTGGTGACCTTCGAGGGTGAGGGCGACAAAGCGCCTATCGCTTACTACGATAACGGTCTGGTTCTGGCCTGATAGCTGTGCAACGGAACGTCGGTCCTCTCTCCGCACCGACGTTCCGTCATTTGTTTACTCCATCCTTTAATACCGATTATCTCCCGGTTTTATTTCCCGTGCAGGCTCCTGGCCGCACCTGACCGAGCAGACTGATTTCTATGAGCATTACCCTGATCCTCCACGGCAAGCAGCGACGCAAGTTGCACCTGCCCAAACAACGTCTGGCCTGGGTCGGCGGTATTCTCTTCTCCCTGTTGGCCCTTGGTGGTGGTTGGCTCTGGCAGAGCTGGCACCAGAAAATGGAGGCGCTGGAAGTGGCGCTTGCCGTTGCCGAGCAACAGTCCGTTGACCAGAGTGGTGACGAAGCCCGTGAACAGTTGGCAATGCTGGCTGCTCAGGTGGGTACCATGCAGGGGCAGCTTGGCCGTCTCAATGCCCTCGGCGAACGATTGACCGAGCAGGCCGATCTCGATCCCGACGAGTTCAATTTCAAAGAGCTGCCCCCAATGGGCGGCCCTTCTTATGATGAAGAGCTGGAAGTGAGCCTCAACGAGCTGCAAGCCTCGATGAAACACCTCAGCCAGCAGCTCAGCAGCCGCGAAGAGCAGCTGTCGGTACTTGAATCTTTCATCATGAATCACCATATCACCGATGCCGGTTTTATTTCCGGCACGCCAGTCAAGCAGGAGCGAGTTTGGGTCTCGTCCGGGTTTGGTGGACGGGTCGATCCGTTCAACGGGCGTGCCAAGATGCACAAAGGGGTCGATTTCCGTGGCAAACCCGGAACCCCGATTCTGGCCACCGGGCCCGGCATTGTCAGCTGGGCGGGCCGTCATCCGGAATTTGGCAATATGGTGGAGATTAATCACGGCAATGGCCTGGTCACCCGCTATGCCCACAACTCCAAGTTGCTGGTCGAGGTGGGCACCCTGGTTGATCAGGGTCAGAAGATTGCCTTGATGGGACGCACCGGTCGCGCGACCGGGGTCCATCTGCATTACGAAGTGTTGAAAGATGGTCGTCAGGTCAACCCCGCACGCTTTCTCAGTGCCAGCCGGGGTTAGGTTTTTTTCTTCAGGTTCCAGTGACGGAACGCTTTTATAACCAGAAATAGTTGGTACCCATGATTAGCACACTGCTTACCAAGATTATCGGCAGCCGGAACGACAGAACGCTCAAGGCTTTGCGCAAAATTGTAAAACAGATCAATGCCATGGAGCCGCAGTTCGAGGCTCTCTCCGATGCCGAGTTGCAGGCCAAAACGGCTGAATATCGTCAGCGTATCGAGCAGGGTGAGACCCTGGAGCAGTTGCTGCCGGAAGCGTTCGCGACCGTGCGTGAAGCCTCCAAGCGGGTGTTTGGCATGCGCCACTTCGACGTGCAGCTGATCGGCGGCATGGTGCTGAACTCCAACCGTATCGCGGAAATGAAGACTGGTGAAGGTAAGACTCTTACTGCGACTCTGCCAGCTTACCTGAACGCACTAAGTGGCCGTGGTGTGCACGTGGTAACGGTGAACGACTATCTGGCCAAGCGTGATGCGGAGGCGAACCGCCCGCTGTTCGCCTTCCTCGGCATGACCGTCGATTGCAACGTGCCTGGTATGGATGCGTCCCAGAAGCGTGACGCCTACGCCGCCGACATCACCTACGGTACCAACAACGAATTCGGTTTTGACTACCTGCGCGACAACATGGCGTTCTCGCCGGAGCAGCGGGTACAGCGTCCGCTCAACTACGCGCTGGTGGATGAGGTGGACTCGGTGCTTATCGATGAAGCCCGTACTCCGCTCATCATCTCCGGCCCGGCCGAAGACAGCTCAGAGCTCTATATCCGCGTCAACAAACTGATCCCGCTGCTGGTCAAGCAGGACAAGGAAGACACCGAAGAGTACACCGGCGACGGTCACTACACGGTGGACGAGAAGAACCGTCAGGCCCTGCTGACCGAAAACGGTCAGATCTTCGTGGAAGAGCTGCTCAAGAAAGAGGGGCTGCTGGACGAGAACGACTCCCTGTTCTCCGCCTCCAACATCAGCCTGCTGCACCACGTCAATGCGGGTCTGCGTGCTCACACCCTGTTCGAGCGCAACGTCGACTACATCGTCCAGAAAGACGAAATCGTCATCGTTGACGAACATACTGGCCGTACCATGCCGGGTCGTCGCTGGTCCGATGGTCTGCATCAGGCCGTTGAAGCGAAGGAAGGGGTGAAGATCCAGAACGAGAACCAGACGCTGGCATCCATCACCTTCCAGAACTACTTCCGTCTCTACAACAAGTTGGCGGGCATGACAGGTACTGCAGATACCGAAGCCTTTGAATTCCAGCAGATTTATGGCCTGGATACCGTGGTTATCCCGACCAACAAGCCGATGGTGCGCAAAGACATGGGCGATCTGGTCTACCTGACCGCCAATGAGAAGTATGCCGCCATCATCGAAGATATCCGTCAGTGCGTGGCCAAGGGCCAGCCTGTACTGGTTGGTACAGTCTCTATCGAGAACTCCGAGCTGCTCTCCGGCATCCTGACCAAGGAGAAGATCCCGCACAAGGTGCTGAACGCCAAGTTCCACGCCATGGAAGCGGAGATCGTCGCCCAGGCCGGTCAGACTGGCGCGGTCACTATCGCCACCAACATGGCCGGTCGTGGTACCGACATTGTGTTGGGCGGCAACTGGCAGGCAGAGATTGCCAAGCTGGAGAACCCGACCAGCGAGCAGATTGCCGAGCTGAAAGCCGCCTGGCAGGTGCGTCACGATGCGGTGCTAGCCGCCGGTGGCCTGCACATTATCGGCACCGAGCGTCACGAATCCCGTCGTATCGACAACCAGCTGCGCGGCCGTTCCGGTCGTCAGGGTGACCCGGGTTCCTCCCGTTTCTACCTCTCCATGGAAGATACCCTGATGCGGATCTTCGCCTCCGATCGCGTGACCGGCATGATGAAGAAGCTGGGCATGGAAGAGGGCGAAGCCATCGAGCACCCGTGGGTCACCAAGGCGATCGAAAACGCCCAGCGCAAGGTGGAAGGTCGCAACTTCGACATCCGCAAGAGCTTGCTGGAGTTTGATGACGTTGCCAACGACCAGCGCAAGGTGGTCTACGAGCAGCGCAACGAGCTGCTGGATACCAACGACATCTCCGAGACCATCCACGTTATCCGTGACGACGTCTACGGTGCGGTCATCGACGAGTACATCCCGCCCCAGTCTCTGGAAGAGATGTGGGACGTGCCGGGCCTGGAAGCACGCCTGAAGGCAGACTTCGCGCTGGATCTGCCGCTGCAGCAGTGGCTGGCGGAAGATGACAAGCTGTATGAAGAGAAGCTGCGCGAGCGCATTCTGGACGAAGCCACCAAGCTCTATGCCCACAAGGAGGAGCTGGTTGGCAAAGAGGTGCTGCGCAACTTCGAGAAGGCAGTGATGCTGCAAACTCTGGATGGTCTCTGGAAAGAGCATCTGGCGGCCATGGATCACCTGCGTCAGGGCATCCATCTGCGCGGTTACGCCCAGAAGAACCCCAAGCAGGAGTACAAGCGCGAGTCCTTCGATCTGTTCACCCAGATGCTGGAAACCCTCAAGCGCGACGTGGTCAGCATCCTGAGTCGTGTTCAGGTTCAGGAGCGCGATGTGGAAGCGATGGAAGAGCAGCAGCGCCAGCAGGCGGAAGCCGCTCCCCGTACCTATACCCACGCCGCTGCAGAGAGCCAGCTGGCCGATGAACAGGCCGCAGGCGAAGAGGGCCACACCACCTTCGTACGTGACGAGCAGAAGGTCGGTCGCAACGATCCCTGCCCGTGTGGTTCCGGCAAGAAGTACAAGCACTGCCACGGTCAGTTGACCTGATCGACGCTATGCCATAACAGGCGGGCCAAGTGCCCGCCTTGTTATTGGTGGCAACAAGCGAACAGAGGTAATTGATGGAACAGAAAAAACGGATCTGGGTGGCGGTTGGCGTCATCGAGAATGAACGGGGCGATATCTTCATCGCCAGACGCTCCTCTGATCGCCATCAGGGGGATCGCTGGGAGTTTCCCGGTGGCAAGGTAGAGTCGGGCGAGGATCTGCTTACCGCGCTGGATCGGGAGCTGTGGGAAGAGATCGGCATCCGGGTATTGGATTGTGCCCCCTTTATGGAGCTGCAGCACGACTACCCCGAGAAGCAGGTGTTGCTGGATATCTGGAAGGTGACCCGTTTCAGCGGCGAGCCGTTCGGCAAGGAGGGGCAGGAGTGTCTGTGGGTGCCGGTGGCCGAGCTGAACAACTACCACTTCCCCGATGCCAATGGCCCGATTGTCGCGCGGCTACAGGGTCTGCTGGCGTGAGCCGGTAGCAATCAACAAGCATGAAAAAAGGCCAATCGGCCCTTTTTTCATATTGCAGAGGTGAGTGACCGAAGGCTTATAGCCACTGGTCACCCTCTTCCGGATCCGGCAGCAGATCCGGGTTGATCTCCCCCGGGATCCGCTTCTCTTCATCCGCCCATTCGCCGAGATCGATCAGCTGGCAGCGCTTGCTGCAGAAGGGGCGGAACGGACTCTGCGGGCCCCATTCCACTTCGCTCTGGCAGGTCGGGCACTTTACCTTGGTGACCATAAGCGCTCCTTAGCAGCAGGCGAGCTGGAACGGCACGTCGCCAATCGGCTGTTCTGCGGTAGGCAGAAAGCGCAGGGCGAAGCGGTTCTTGTGGCCGCTCAGAGTCGGGTAGCAGAACAGATTGCCCGGCAGCTTGATGCGGATCAGCTCGGCGCTCTCGGCGGTGTCCTGGAAGAAACCGTTGCTGGCAACCTGCTCACTGAAGCTACCTGATTCACGCCACAGGCGCAGCAGCAGGGTGATGGCATTCATCAGTAGATTGATATCGCTCAGCCAGCCCTGCATCTGCTGGTGACGGGTGATGGCCGGGGTGCCGAGCCAGTGGTGCAGCTGTGGCACATCGAAGGCACACAGACCACCCGGGATGGAGAAGCGCTGGCGGATGGAGCCGAGCAGACGATCCTCTTTCAGGCGGGCACCCGGGCGTGGTGAATTGAGCAGGTTGCGGGAGAGCTGGCTGCTCTCTTGCTGCATCAGTTTGATCTGCTCCAGATCGACATCGGGCAGGCTGGCCCAGTGGCTCAGACGCTGGCCGAGACGCTCCAGATCCTTGATGAGATCGGCGCGCAGGTCACCACGCTCCAGCAACTCCTGCAGATCGAACAGCCCCTTGAAGAAGGCGATATGTGCCCAGGATTGTTCACTCTCCAGATTGTCGCGGATCTGGGAAAACAGGGACTCCAGACGAAGATAGGTCCGGCTTTTTTCATTGAGGGGGAAATCGTAAATCATGCCTAATCCTGGCCAGCCATAAACCGGCCTAGTGTACTCACACTTGGCGGGCTTGTTGAGAGGCAATTGCCAGATATGTCTCGTGCAGCGCCAAAATCCGCGTTTTAATCGCCATTTCGCTGCCATTGTGGTTTTCGATGACATCATCCGCCGCCGCGAGGCGTTCCACCCGACTCGCTTGGGCGGCGATGATGGCCCGGGCCTGCTCGGCCGATACCCCATCACGGCGACAGGTGCGCTCAATCTGGGTGGCTTCATCCACATCGATCACCAGCACCCGGTTGGCGAGGCCGGTGAGTCTGTTCTCCACCAGCAGCGGCACCACCAGCAGGCAGTAAGGAGAACTGGCCGCGGCACATTGGCGCTGCATTTCGCTGCGAATAAGCGGGTGAAGCAGGGCATTGAGCCACTCCTTGGCCTGTGGGTCGCTGAAGACCCGCTCGCGCAGGGCGCGACGGTCGAGTTGACCGCTCGGATCAATCACATCCGGGCCAAAATGGTCGGCGATGGCGGCAAGGGCCGGGGTGCCCGGCTCGACCACTTCGCGGGCGATCATATCGGCATCCACTACCTCGATACCCAGCGCGGCAAACTGATTGGCGATAGTGGTCTTGCCGCTGCCGATACCACCTGTGATAGCAACTACATACATGGGGGCCTCTTGCTCAAAGCAGGGTAGAGAGATACCAGCGGGTGATGGTATCGCCCCACAACAGGGCGATCCAGCCCGCGATGGCGAGGTAGGGGCCGAAGGGGATAGGCTTGCCCTGATGGTGTGTGTGCAAGGCGATCAGGCTGATGCCGATCACGGCGCCGACCAGAGATGAGAGCAGCAGAATTATGGGCAGCGCCTGCCAGCCGAGCCAGGCACCCAGCGCCGCCAGCAGCTTGAAGTCGCCATAGCCCATCCCCTCCTTGCCAGTGAGCAGCTTGAAAGCCCAGTAGAGGCTCCAGAGCACCAGATAGCCCGCCATGGCGCCGATCACTGCATCAGCCAAGGGGACGAAGCCACCTGCCAGATTGAACAACAGTCCGCCCCACAGCAAGGGCAGGGTGAGCTGGTCGGGCAGCAACATCTTGTCGAGATCGATAAAGGTGAGGGCAACCAGCACCCAGGTCAGCAGCAGGGCCGCCAGCGTGCCCCAGCCCGGGGTTATGACCATGGCAACGGCCACCGAGAGCAGGGCTGTCAGCAGCTCTACCAGCGGATAGCGGGCCGAGATGGGGGCCTGACAGTCACGGCAACGCCCTTTGAGCCAGAGCCAGCTCAGCAGCGGGATGTTCTCCAGCGCAGTGATGGCGTGGCCACAGTGAGGGCATGCGGAGCGCGGCACCATCAGGTTGTAGCGCTCTGGTGCAGTAGCCTCCTCATCGGGGGTGAAGTAGCTGTGATACTCGGCCTGCCACTCCCGCTCCAGCATGATGGGCAGGCGGTGGATCACTACGTTAAGGAAGCTGCCGATCATCAGGGAGAAGAGAAAAACCAGCGAGAAGTAGAGCCAGGGCAAGCTGTGAGCCAGCTCGAGAAGAAGTGTCATAACCAACCGTCAGTTATTGAATGAGGGGGAGGGCATGGTTGTGGTGCCATGCCCTGATGAATCAGCCTACCACGTCGCCAAGCTTGAAGATGGGCAGGTACATGGCGATAACCATGCCGCCGACCAGCACCCCGAGCACCACCATGATGAGGGGTTCCAGCAGGCTAGTGAGGCCATCGACCAGATCATCCACCTCCTGTTCGAAGATGGTGGCGACCTTGGAGAGCATATCATCGATGGCACCGGACTCCTCACCGATCATCACCATCTGGATCACCATGTCGGGGAAGAGATCGACGGTGCGCATTGCAACGTTGATCTGCATACCGGCCACCACCTCGTTGCGGATCGCCATGACCGCGGTGCGATAGACATAGTTGCCGGAGGCGCCAGCCGCCGAAATCAGCGCATCCACCAGCGGAATACCGGCGGAGAAGGTGGTTGACAGAGTACGGGCAAAGCGAGCCATCGCCGCCTTGTGCAGGATCATCCCGACCACCGGAATGGTGAGGACGAACTTGTCGGTATTGTCTTTCACCTTCTGGGAGGCCCGCCAGGCCCGCACGTAAAGGAAGATGCCAAGGGCCGTGCCACCAAAGAAGACATACCACCAGTTCTGCATAAAGCGGGAGATGCCGATAACAAACTGGGTGAACACCGGCAGCTCGGCACCAAAGCTCTTGAAGATATCCTCGAACTGCGGAATGACGAACAGCAGCAGGATAGAGGTGACCACGATGGCGACCAGAATGACCATGGTGGGGTAGAACATCGCCTTCTTGATCTTCGACTTGAGCGCTTCCGACTTTTCCCGATAGGTGGCGATACGGTCGTAGATGGTCTCCAGCGCACCGGATTGCTCACCGGCTTCCACCAGATCGCAGTAGAGATCATCAAAGTAGAGGGGATGGCGGCGCAGCGCCTCCGACATGGGGGTACCGGTCTCCACATCGGCGGCAATCTGCCCCATCAGCTCGCGCATCGAGGCTTTCTCGTGGCTGCGGGCGATAATCTGCAGGCTCTGCACCAGCGGTACACCGGCGGAGAGCATGGTGGTGATCTGACGGGAGACGATGGCGATATCCATCGGCTTGATCTTGGCGCCGCCCTTGGAGAAGAGCCCCTGGGATTTCTTGGCTACCTTGGTGACGTTGACCCCCTGCTTGCGCAGTTCGGTCTTGACGGTGTTGATGCTGTCGGCCTGCAGCTCGCCGGAGACCTTCTGCCCCTTGCGATTAACCCCGTGCCAGCGGAAGGCGAAGACTTTCTTGGGGGCATTGTTCTTTTTCGTTAGGGTTGCCATCTTTGCATCCTGCAATGGGGTTGGTTGTCAGAGCCTGGCTCTGCACGTCACCAACCTGGTCAAGGTGCCCGACTGGCTTGATGCCTGCGGGGTACTGATAGGGTGGGTGGTACCTTCTTGGCGCCAGCCCGGTCACTTTAATGCCTGATTATTCTGTCATTCGGGCTGTCATCTATTCCGTGTTCGTGAACGACGAATTCGCTCTGCCAACCAAACCGGCGGGTCGTTTCGCCACACGGATCAGTTGGTGGTGACCCGATTGACCTCGGCCAGACTGGTGACCCCGAGCCGGGCCTTCTCCAGTCCCGAGGTGCGCAGGGTGCGCATCCCCTCCTTCTGCGCGATAGCGGCGATTTGCAGGGAGTTGGCCCCTTGCATGATCAATTTGGCGATGTTCTCCGACATCAGCATGATTTCGTAGATGCCGACCCGCCCCTTGTAGCCGCCGGAACACTCCTTGCAGCCGACCGGTTTGAACAGTCGAAGCCCTGCCGCCAACTGCTGCGGCGTAAAGCCCAGCTCCAGCAGTTCTGCTTCCGGCACCACTTCCGGCGCTTTGCAGTGGTCGCACAGTTTACGGGCCAACCGCTGGGCCATGATCAGGGTGACCGAGGAGGCGATGTTGAAGGCCGGAACCCCCATGTTCATCATCCGGGTCAGGGTCTCGGCGGCGGAGTTGGTATGCAGGGTGGAGAGCACCAGGTGACCGGTCTGCGCCGCCTTGATAGCGATCTCGGCGGTTTCGAGATCGCGAATTTCACCCACCATCACCACATCCGGGTCTTGCCGCAAGAAGGAGCGCAAGGCGCTGGCGAAGGTGAGCCCCGCCTTGGGGTTGACCTGCACCTGGTTGACGCCGGGCAAGTTGATCTCCACCGGATCTTCGGCGGTAGAGATATTGACCTCGGTGGTGTTGAGAATATTGAGGCCGGTATAGAGCGAGACCGTTTTGCCCGAGCCGGTGGGGCCGGTCACCAGGATCATCCCCTGCGGTTTGGAGAGGGCGCGCAGGTACTGCGCCTTCTGCCGGTCATCAAAGCCGAGTTGCTCGATATTGAGGCGTGCCGCCGAGGAGTCGAGCAGACGGATAACGATCTTCTCCCCCCACATGGTGGGCAGGGTGTTGACCCGCATATCCATCGACTTGTTGCGCGACAGCTTCAACTTGATGCGGCCATCCTGTGGCAGCCGCCGCTCGGCGATATCGAGTCGTGCCATGACCTTGAGGCGAGCGGAGAAGCGGTTGGAGAGATTGACCGGCGGGGTGGCAATTTCATGCAGAATGCCGTCGATGCGAAAGCGTACCCGATACTTGAACTCATAGGGCTCAAAGTGCAGGTCTGAGGCGCCGCGCTTGATGGCATCCATCAGGATCTTGTTGATGTACTTGACAATGGGAGCATCGTCATCGGCGGTATTGACACTCTCGTCCAGCCGGCTGTTTTCGTCGGAGACCTCGAGATCCGAAATCTCGGATTCGTCGATATCCTCCATGCCGAGGGCGTCATTTTCGCTCTCCAGCAGCTTGCCGATGGCGGCGGTGAGCTTGTTCTCCTCCACCAGCAGCGCTTCGGTATGAAGACCGAAGCTGAAGCCAAAGTCCTCCAACGCCGAGACATTGGTCGGATCCGACATGGCGATATAGAGGGTGTGGCCCTGGGTGTAGATGGGCAGCACATGGTGTTTCTCAATCAGCTTCTGATTGAGGTACTTCTGCGGGATCTCGGCCAAGTCGAAGGCGGCAAGATCCAGCAGAGGTACCCCATACTCCAGCTCGCAAAAGTCGGCGAGCGCCTTGCTGTCGAGGATCTCGTTCTCTATCAGAAATGTCACAAAGGGTTTGCGCTGGGCCTTGGCCTGGCTCAGATAGCGCTGGGAGTCCTCTTCACTGATCAGTGAAGAGGCGGCCAGGCTTAACGCCAGGCCGCTATTAGGGCTAGAGGTCATGCCTTAGCAAAGGTCTGCGGGAGTGCAGGTCCCTACCCAAGTGACTTGCTTGGTGGTTGCATTAACTGTACCTGTCATAGTGTAAGTTCCTGCTGCTGCAGAGGTACCAACAGCGGTGATAGTAGGCGTTCCACCTGACACAGAAGCTGTTACGCTTGCCACTTTTGCGGTATTAAATGCGCCAGATACGGCTGCAGCACCTGCTGCTGCGCATGTACTTCCGTCAGTTGTTTGGAAACACACCTCCATTGCTGTCTTAGCAGGGCCTGTTGCAGAAATGACCTCTGAAAATTTCGCTTTATTTGTATAGCTTTGATAGGCCGGCAGTGCCACCGCCGCCAAAATGGCCACGATCGCGACCACGATCATCAGTTCAATAAGGGTAAAACCCGATTGTTTCTTCATTTCGCTCTTCATGGAAAATGTCCTTTTATCCTTGGTTCCTGGGAAGTGTCGGTGGAAAATCATCCGCACGTCAGTATCTTATCCGAGCTGTCAGGGGTGGCAACAGAGATTGCTGCCTTTGTTAACTACTTTCATGTCATTTACCAAAAACTTGATGCGAGTCATAAAATAAGTGGCTTCTTATGACTCTTTGTTACGGGTGAAAGCGGGTCCGTCATTACACTCCTTTGCTGAGGGATCCTGCATAAAGAAAAGGCGCCTATGGCGCCTTTTGCAAGTTGTTTATCCGGTTAGGTCGAGTATTTGCTCAGGCCTGCGGGGTGAATCTCACTGCTGGATAAAGCGCATGGAGAGATCGAGCGCCCGTACATGCTTGGTCAGCGCCCCGACAGAGATAAAATCGACACCGGTGGCGGCAAACTCGGCCAGAGTATCCAGCGTCACATTACCGGAGACTTCGAGCTTGGCGCGGCCCTGATTGATGGCGACCGCTTCCCGCATCATGGTCACGTCGAAGTTGTCCAGCATCACGATATCGGCCTTTGCCGCCAGCGCCTGTTCCAGCTCTGCCAGTGATTCCACTTCCACCTCCACCGGTTTGCCCGGATTGAGATGACGAGCCTCATTAATCGCCTCGGCGATGCCGCCACAGGCGAGGATATGGTTCTCTTTGATGAGGTAGGCGTCATAGAGGCCGATGCGGTGATTCTTGCCACCGCCGCAGGTGACCGCGTACTTCTGGGCGGTGCGCAGCCCGGGGATGGTTTTGCGGGTGTCGAGCAGGCGGCAGTCGGTGCCCTCCAGTTCAGCCACATAGCGGGCGGTGAGGGTGGCGACGCCTGAGAGGGTCTGGACAAAGTTCAGGGCATTGCGTTCGCCGGTCAGCAGCAGGCGGGCAGGGCCGTGGAGGCGAAACAGCTCCTGATTGGGGGAGAGCACTTCCCCATCCTGCACCTTCCACTCCACCTTCACTTCGCCACCGAGCTGGGCCTTCAGTTGCAGGAAGACTTCATCCACCCAAGGCTGGCCGCAGAATACGCCGGCTTCACGGGTGATAACCCGGGCGCTGGCCATCCGGTCGGCCGGGATCAGTTGTGCGGTGATATCGGCGCTGGCGTCCGGTTGGTCCAGCGCGGTGAGGGCATCGCCCAGATCTTCGAGTAGTGCGGCGCGCACGGCGCGGCTGACATCCTGTTGAAACATGCCTTATTCCTGCAAGGGTCTGAGCAGCAGTTGCCGCTCCTTTTGAACCAGCTCCAGCCGACCGAGGGCGTTCATGCCAACCAGCACTTCGTCACCGTCTGCCGCCGGATTGATAAAGATGGCCAGATCGTACAAGGTCAATGGCCCCATCGCCAGCGTTTCGATGGTGCCGTTGCCGACCCGTATCTGCCCCGCAGCGGTATTGACCTGGCTGCTGCCATGAGCGGTCAGGCCGAGCCGCTCGGCAACCTGCTGCGGGATGGTGATGCGAGTGGCGCCGGTATCGAGCAGCAGTTGCACCGGCTGGCCGTTGATGGCACCCTCCAGACGATAGTGGCCGCTCTGGTCGGCTCGCAGCAACAGCTCGCCGCTGGCGGTGACGCTTGGTTGGTTGCGGGAGTGAAAATAGAGGGTCAGCAGGCCCATCAAAGAGAGCCAGGCCAGTAACCACATCCAGCGTGCCGTGTGCTGCATACCCCATCCATATCGAGCGGAAGATGACTCAGCCTAACATACCATTTCCCGTTGATTCAGTGAGTTGGTGCCGGCTTGCCTATCAGGTATCTTCGTTTTCTCGCCATTTATCAGCCAACTCGAGTAGCCGATGACTCAACTCGCTTCGCAACCTTGTTTCTCTATCGATGCCGCTGGCTGGTGCCAGCAGGCGCGCCGGGTGCCTTCTCCCCATCACAACGAACGGGCCGCGCCGGATGATATCTCCCTGCTGGTGGTGCATGGCATCAGCCTGCCACCGGGGGAGTTTGGTGGCCCCTTTATTGACGATCTTTTTATGGGGCGGCTCGACCCCGATGCCCATCCCTATTTTGCCGGTATCCATCAGTTGCGGGTTTCGGCCCATTGCTTGATCCGCCGTGATGGCGAGTTGGTGCAGTATGTGCCGTTCGGCGCACGCGCCTGGCATGCTGGTATCTCGAGCTGGCAGGGGAGAGAGGCATGCAATGACTTCTCCATCGGCATCGAGCTGGAAGGGACCGACGAGACCCCCTACACCGAGGCTCAATATCGGGCATTGGCAGGGCTCACTCGAGCCATTTCAGAACGCTATCCGGCGATTACCCGCGAAAAAATTGTCGGTCATTGCGACATAGCTCCAGGGCGCAAGACGGATCCTGGAGCCAGTTTTCAGTGGGATTACTACCGTCAGTTACTAAACAGCTAAAGTAAATATTCAAATTTAGTTTGGATTTTAAAATCAATGGCTTGCCTATCTGGCAGGCCATTTTTGTCTCTGGTTGCGCAAATGTTATTTGTGAGCGCGGTCAAGAATATTGGTCAGACCATTTTCTATGAGCTAAATCATGTTTCACCTGCTTTACCTCTTAAGTGGTGGGGCCGATTCTTGACTCAGATCATCTTTTGAGTGGACTTTTCAAAAGGCCTCTGCTAATTTTCGCCCCATCCATAAAATTGGTAATACCAATTTAACAAAGTAGCCTCATGCCCTATCGCAAGATTACGCAACCCAAGTTGGCCGACTCCATTGTCGCCGAGCTGGAACAGATGATTCTGGAAGGCAGCCTGCAACCGGGGCAGAAATTGCCTCCCGAGCGGGAACTCGCCATCCAGTTTCAGGTATCGCGCCCCTCCTTGCGCGAAGCCATCCAGCGACTGGAAGCGCGCGGATTGCTTTATCGCCGTCAGGGCGGCGGCACTTATGTGCAGAATGCCCTGAGCAAGGGGATCGCCGATCCTCTGTTCGAACTGCTCAGTACCCACCCGGAAGCCCAGTATGACCTGCTGGAGTTTCGCCACGCGTTGGAAGGCATCTGTGCCTACTACGCGGCCTTGCGGGGAACCGGGTCTGATTTCGAGCGCATTCGTCAGGTGCAAACCACCATCGAAGAGGCGGGCCAGCTGGGCTCGCTGGTGGCCGAGTCGGCAGCCGTCACCCAGTTCTATCTGGCGGTGGCCGAGGCGTCCCACAACGTGGTGCTGCTGCACCTGCTGCGGGCAATGAGCCCGATGCTCGAGCAGAACATTCTGCAGAATAACGAGATTTTGAATCGCCGCCCGGGAGTGGTAGCCAAGATACGTCGCCATCGCGCGAATCTGATCGAGGCTATTCTTTCGGGGGCTCCGGAGCGGGCCAGAACAGCTTGTCATGAGCATCTGGCCTTTATCGAGGACACCTTGTTGGATATGCAGAGGGAAGACAGCCGGATCCAGCGATCCATGCGTCGGATCCGTCAGCAGGAAAACTAATCCCACAAGGCTCTATTGTCGAATGCTTGCGCCCTTCGCCGTGCAATGCCGTGCAATCACAACAACATAGGAACCAGCCATGTCTGATATCCTGAAGAACGATGTGGACCCGATAGAAACGCTGGAGTGGCTTGCCTCTCTGGAATCCCTGCTGCGTGAAGAGGGTCCGCAACGCGCTCAGTTCATCCTTGAACAGTTGGCCGAGAAAGCCCGCGTAAGCGGTGTGGACGTGGCTGCCAAGGCAAATCGCGATTACATCAACACCATCCCGTCCAGCGACGAGCCGGACTACCCGGGTGACCTGGAGATGGAACGCCGCATTCGCGCCATCATCCGCTGGAACGCCATGATGATCGTGCTGCGCGCGTCCAAGAAAGACCTGGACCTGGGTGGTCACATGTCTTCCTTCGCTTCTTCTGCGACCATCTATGATGTCTGCTTCAACCACTTCTTCCGTGCTCGCAACGAGAAGGATGGTGGCGATCTGGTTTACTTCCAGGGTCACATCTCCCCAGGCATCTATGCTCGTGCCTTTGCTGAAGGTCGTCTGACCGAAGAGCAGCTGGACAACTTCCGTCAGGAAGTGGACGGTAAGGGTATCCCTTCCTATCCGCACCCGAAACTGATGCCGGACTTCTGGCAGTTCCCGACCGTCTCCATGGGTCTGGGCCCCATCGCCGCCATCTATCAGGCTCGCTTCCTGAAGTACCTGACCGACCGTGGCATCAAGGATTGCTCCGAGCAGACCGTTTACGCCTTCCTGGGTGACGGCGAGATGGACGAGCCGGAAGCCAAGGGTGCCCTGACCGTTGCCGTGCGTGAAAAGCTCGACAACCTGGTATTTGTGGTCAACTGCAACCTGCAGCGTCTGGATGGTCCGGTTGTCGGTAACGGCAAGGTCATCAACGAGCTGGAAGGCCTGTTCGCTGGCGCCGGTTGGGATGTCACCAAGGTTATCTGGGGTCGCAAGTGGGATGAGCTGCTGAAGAAAGACACTTCCGGCAAGCTGATCCAGCTGATGAACGAGACCGTGGACGGTGACTACCAGACCATGAAGTCCCGCGACGGTGGCTACATCCGCGAGCACTTCTTCAACCGTTATCCGGAAACTGCCGCGCTGGTCAAAGACATGACCGACGAGGAGATCTTCGCCCTGAACCGCGGTGGTCACGATCCTCGCAAACTGTTCGCCGCGTTCAACAAGGCGACCCAGACCAAGGGCAAGCCCACCGTTATTCTGGCCAAGACCATCAAGGGTTACGGTATGGGTGAAGCGGCCGAAGGCAAGAACATCGCTCACCAGGTCAAGAAGATGGAGCTGGACTCCGTGCGTCACCTGCGTGACCGCTTCAACCTGCCGGTGGCCGACGAGCAGCTGGCCGATCTGCCTTATCTGAAGATCGAAGCCGGTTCTGCCGAGCACAAATACCTGCACGACCGTCGCACTGCCCTGAAAGGCTATGTGCCGACCCGTCTGCGCGAAAGCACCACCAAGCTGGAAATCCCGGCGCTGGATGCCTTCGCTCCGCTGCTGGGTGAACAGGCGCGCGAAATCTCCACCACCATGGCGTTCGTGCGTTCCCTGAACGTGATGCTGAAAGACAAGTCCATCGGCAAGCGCATCGTGCCGATCCTCGCTGACGAAGCCCGTACCTTCGGTATGGAAGGTCTGTTCCGCCAGATCGGTATCTACAGCCCGCACGGTCAGCAGTACACCCCGCAAGACCGCGACATCGTCTCCTACTACAAGGAAGACAAGCAGGGTCAGGTTCTGCAAGACGGTATCAACGAGCTGGGCGCCATGTCCTCCTGGCTGGCTGCTGCGACCTCTTACAGCACCAACGATTGCCCGATGATCCCGTTCTACATCTACTACTCCATGTTCGGCTTCCAGCGGATCGGCGACATGGCGTGGGCAGCCGGTGACCAGCAAGCCCGTGGCTTCCTGCTGGGTGCGACCTCCGGTCGTACTACCCTGAACGGCGAAGGTCTGCAGCACGAAGATGGTCACAGCCACATCCTGGCGAACACCATCCCGAACTGCATCTCCTACGACCCGTCCTACGCCTATGAAGTGGCGGTGATCGTACAGGACGGCCTGCGCCGCATGTACGGTGAGAACCCGGAGAACGTGTTCTACTACATCACCACCCTGAACGAGAACTACGCCATGCCGGCCATGCCGGAAGGCGCCGAGGAAGGCATCCGCAAGGGTATCTACAAGCTGGAATCCGTCGCCGGTGCCAAGGCGAAAGTTCAGCTGCTGGGTTGTGGTTCCATCCTGGGTCACGTGCGCAAGGCTGCCCAGATCCTGGCCAGCGAGTACGGTATCGGTTCCGATGTGTTCAGCGTCACCTCCTTCAACGAGCTGGCTCGTGATGGTCAGGACGCGGATCGCTGGAACATGCTGCACCCGACCTCTGAAGCGCGTGTTCCCTACATCGCTCAGGTCCTGGGTTCCGAAGCCACCATCGCTGCGACCGACTACATGAAGTCCTTCGCCGATCAGGTTCGCGCCTTCGTTCCGACCGAGAACTACCGCGTGCTGGGTACCGACGGTTACGGCCGTTCCGACAGCCGTGCCAACCTGCGTCGTCACTTCGAAGTGAACGAGTTCTACGTGGTGGTTGCTGCTCTGACCGAACTGGCCAAGCGCGGCGAGGTAGACAAGCAGGTTGTGGCCGACGCCATCGCCAAGTACGGCATCGATGCCGACAAGGTCAACCCGCTGTACGCGTAAGTGGATCAAGGGTCGTGCCCTATGACGGCGCGACCCTGCCAGGATTTAAAACGGTTAACGCGAGATGTGCGTGGCGGCATCAGCCAGTCACGCGGATCGACGCAAGAGGATAAAGCACAATGTCCAAACAGATTATGGTGCCGGATATCGGCGCCGATGAAGTTGAAGTCACCGAGATCATGGTGGCCGTGGGTGACAAGGTCGAGCTGGACCAGTCCATCATCGCGGTAGAAGGCGACAAGGCCTCCATGGAAGTTCCGGCCCCGTCCGCCGGTATCGTCAAAGAGATCCTGATCAAGGTGGGCGACAAGGTTGCCACCGGTTCCCAGATCATGATCTTCGAAGCCGAAGGCGCTGCCGCCCCTGCTGAAGTGGCTGCACCGGTTGCTGCTGCTCCGGCCGCCGCACCTGCCGCTGCCGTGCGCAAAGATGTGCACGTACCGGACATCGGTGACGACGAAGTGGACGTGACTGAAATCATGGTTGCCGTGGGCGACATGGTAGAAGCTGACCAGTCCATCATCGCCGTGGAAGGTGACAAGGCCTCCATGGAAGTACCGGCACCGTTCGCAGGCCGCGTAGTCGAGATCAAGGTTGCCGCTGGCGCCAAGGTCTCTACCGGTTCCCTGGTGATGGTCTTTGAAGTGGCTGGCGCCGCTCCTGCCGTTGCTGCTCCGGCCCAAGCTGCCGCGCCGGTGGCTGCTGCCCCGGTTGCCGCCGCTGCCAAAGAGGTCAACGTACCGGATATCGGTGGCGACGAAGTGGAAGTCACCGAGATCATGGTTGCGGTGGGTGACAAGGTTGAAGCCGACCAGTCCCTGATCGCCGTGGAAGGTGACAAGGCCTCCATGGAAGTGCCTGCACCGTTCGCCGGTGTGGTCAAAGAGATCAAGGTGAAGGCGGGTGACAAGGTCTCCACCGGTTCTCTGATCATGGTATTCGAAGTGGCTGGCGCAGCTCCTGCCGCCTCGCCGGTTGCTCAAGCTGCCGTTCCGGTCGCTGCAGCCCCTGTTGCCGCAGCTCCGGCACCGGTTGCCCAGGCTGCTGCCGCTGCGACCGATTTTGTTGCCAACGACGCCTACGTGCACGCCTCTCCGGCGGTACGCCGTCTGGCGCGCGAGTTTGGCGTCAACCTGGCCAAGGTGAAAGCCTCCGGTCGCAAGGGCCGCATCGTCAAAGAAGACGTGCAAGCCTACGTGAAGGATGCCATCAAGCGTGCCGAGTCCGCACCTGCCTCTGCCGGCGTAGCCGGTGGCAACGGTTTGGGCGTACTGCCGTGGCCGAAGGTAGACTTCAGCAAGTTCGGTGATGTGGAAGAGGTCGAGCTGACCCGCATCCAGAAGATCTCCGGTCCGAACCTGCACCGCAACTGGGTCATGATCCCTCATGTCACCCAGTTCGACGAAGCCGATACCACCGAGCTGGAAGCGTTCCGCAAAGAGCAGAATGCGATGCTCGAGAAGCAGAAGGCTGACGTGAAGATCACCCCGCTGGTGTTCATCCTGAAAGCCGCCGCCAAGGCGCTGGAAGCTCACCCGCGCTTCTGCAGCTCCCTGTCCGAAGATGGCAGCAAGCTGATCATGAAGAAGTACATCCACATCGGTGTGGCGGTAGATACCCCCAACGGTCTGGTTGTGCCCGTGGTGCGCGATGTTAACAAGAAGGGCATCATGGAGCTGTCTCGCGATCTGGCCGAGATCTCCAAGAAGGCCCGTGCCGGCAAGCTGACCGCTGCCGACATGCAGGGCGGTTGCTTCACCATCTCCAGCCTGGGTGGCATCGGCGGTACCAGCTTTACCCCGATCGTCAACGCGCCGGAAGTGGCCATCCTCGGTGTTTCCAAGTCCGAGATGAAGCCGAAGTGGAACGGTAAAGAGTTCGCGCCGCGCCTGATGCTGCCGCTGGCTCTGAGCTACGACCACCGCGTCATCGATGGTGCTGATGGGGCTCGCTTCATCACCACCATGAACGGCGTGCTGTCCGACATTCGTCGACTGGTCCTGTAAGTGAGAGGGCGGGCCCAGAGCCTGCCCTTTTTACTTCTCATTTCATTAACATGATCGTAAACTTGCCCCGTTTTTTTCACGGCTGCAGCCACCCGTTTCGGTATAAGACTGCGCTGTCCGGGGATATAAGAACGACAAAGAGGTCATGATGAGTAAAGAAATCAAAACCCAGGTCGTAGTACTGGGTGCTGGCCCTGCCGGTTATTCCGCTGCTTTCCGTGCAGCCGATCTGGGTCTGGATACTATTATCGTCGAGCGTTACTCCACCCTGGGTGGCGTCTGCCTGAACGTGGGCTGCATCCCCTCCAAGGCGCTGCTGCACGTTGCCAAAGTGATTGAAGAAGCCAAGGCGCTGGCCGAGCACGGCATCGTCTTCGGTGCACCGCAGACCGACATCGACAAGATCCGTCTGTGGAAAGAGAAGGTTATCAACCAGCTGACCGGCGGTCTGGCTGGCATGGCCAAGATGCGTAAAGTTCAGGTTGTTAACGGCTTGGGTAAATTTACCGGCCCGAACACGCTCGAAGTGACCGGGGAAGACGGCAAGACTACCGTGACCTTCGACAACGCCATCATCGCGGCCGGTTCCCGTCCGGTGAAGCTGCCGTTCATCCCCCACGATGATCCCCGCGTATGGGACTCTACCGATGCGCTGGAGCTGAAAACCGTTCCCGGCAAACTGCTGGTTATCGGTGGCGGCATCATCGGTCTGGAGATGGGTACCGTTTACTCCTCTCTGGGTTCCGAGATCGACGTGGTGGAATTTGCCGACCAGCTGGTTCCGGCTGCCGACAAAGACATCGTCAAGATCTATACCAAGCGCGTCGCCAAGAAATTCAACATCATGCTGGAGACCAAGGTCACCGCAGTTGAAGCTCGCGAAGACGGCTTGTACGTCTCCTATGAAGGCAAGCACGCTCCGGCCGAGCCGGTTCGTTACGACAACGTGCTGGTTGCCGTAGGTCGTGTGCCGAACGGCAAGATGCTCGATGCCGAGAAGGCAGGCGTTGCCGTGACCGAGCGTGGTTTCATCGAGGTGGACAAGCAGCTGCGTACCAACGTGGCGCACATCCACGCCATCGGTGACATCGTGGGTCAGCCGATGCTGGCGCACAAAGGTGTTCACGAAGGTCACGTTGCCGCTGAAGTGATCGCCGGCAAGAAGCACTACTTCGACCCGAAAGTGATCCCGTCCATCGCCTACACCGAGCCAGAGATGGCATGGGTTGGTCTGACCGAGAAGGAAGCCAAGCAACAGGGCCTGAACTTCGAAGTCGCCACCTTCCCGTGGGCTGCATCCGGCCGCGCTATTGCGTCCGACTGTTCCGACGGTATGACCAAGCTGATCTTCGACAAGGAGAGCGGCCGTGTCATCGGTGGTGCCATCGTGGGTACCAACGGCGGTGAACTGCTGGGTGAAATCGGTCTGGCCATCGAAATGGGTGCGGACGCCGAAGATATCGCGCTGACCATCCACGCTCACCCGACTCTGCACGAGTCCGTGGGTCTGGCTGCCGAAGTGTTCGAAGGCTCCATCACCGATCTGCCGAACGCCAAGGCCAAGAAGAAAAAGTGATTTTCTTCCCCGCTTGTCTAAAAAGCCGCTCGAATGAGCGGCTTTTTGTTTTCTCCTTGCTGCCCCGACTTCGACAAAGCCCAATATGCTAAAGATAGGTTTTGGCACTGATGAGAGAGGCACGATGCTAGAAGCACCCATTCCACCCGATGAGGCATTGCGGTTGGAGACCCTGCGGCGGCTCTCTTTGCTGGATTCCGAGGCCGAGGAGCGGTTTGATCGGCTGACCCGCATGGCCCGACGGGTGTTCAATGTCCCCATCGCGCTGGTGAGTCTGGTGGATGAAGATCGCCAGTGGTTCAAATCCTGTATCGGTCTGGAGGTCCGCGAGACCGCGCGGGACATTTCGTTCTGTGGCCACGCCATCATGGGCAATGAGACCTTTATCGTGCCGGATGCTTCGCAGGATCCCCGCTTTGCCGACAATCCGCTGGTGGTAGGCGGGCCCGGCATCCGCTTCTATGCCGGACAGCCACTGCGGATCGCCAACGGCTGCAAACTGGGGACGCTCTGCATCATCGATACGGTGCCGCGGGAATTGAGCGAGGAGGATGTGGGGTTGCTCAAGGATCTGGCTGCGATGGTAGTGCGGGAGCTCGAAGCGGTGCAGCTGGCCACCATTGATGAGTTGACCCTGATCTCCAATCGGCGCGGGTTCGTGATGCTGGCGGAGAAGAGCCTCTCGCTGGCCAGTCGCTTGCAGATGCCGCTGGCGCTGCTCTATCTGGATCTCAATGGCTTCAAGGGGATCAACGATCGGTGGGGGCATGCAGAAGGGGATCGGGCTCTGATCGCCTTTGCCACTCTGCTCAAGCAGGCTTTTCGGGGCGCAGACGTGTTTGCCCGCATGGGCGGCGATGAGTTCGCCGTCCTGTTGCCCAATGTGGTGGGGGCGCAGGCGCAACTGGCCTATGAGCGTTTCAATGCCATGTTGGCCGAGCACAATCAGCACAGTGGTTGCGGCTATGCGCTGACCTGCAGCACCGGGATTGTCTGCTATGACGGGCGCGGCTGTGTCTCCCTGACCGAGCTGCTCACCCGCGCGGATGAGCTGATGTATCAGCGCAAACGGGATGACAAGGGCTGACTGCTATGCCGGATTAGCCGCCACCAAAACAACAGAGAGCGCCACGGCGCTCTCTGTTGTTGATGACTCAGATCAAGGTCGGGGTCAGAGCCGGAAGTTGCCGACCAGCTTGTCCAGCTGACCGGAGAGCTGCTGCAGGCTGCGGCTCGATTCGGTCAGCTGGTGGGCGATATCTGCGGTCTCCATAGTGAGCTGGTTGATGTCTTCCACGTTGCGGTTGATCTCGCCGACCACACTGGACTGCTCCTCGGTGGCGGTGGCGACCTGGATATTCATGTCGTTGATCTGGGTGATGTGGGCGGTGATCTGGCCGAGGGCGGCGTTGGCCTCATCGGCCTGGCTCACCACCTCCAGACTCTGGTCGCGCCCCTGTGCCATGGCGCTGACGGCGCGGGCACTCTGCTCCTGCAAGCGGTTGATCATCCCCTGGATCTCGGCGGTCGAGGCGGCGGAGCGGTTGGCGAGGTTACGCACCTCATCTGCCACCACGGCGAAACCACGACCCTGTTCACCGGCGCGAGCGGCCTCGATGGCGGCGTTCAGTGCCAGCAGGTTGGTCTGCTCCGAGATGCTGCGGATGGTTTCGAGGATGCTGCCGATGGAGTCGGTCTGGCTCGCCAGCGACTCGATAACCCCTGCCACCTGCTCAATCTCGCCGGAGAGGTCGACGATGCCGTGTCGCGCCTGCGCCACCACTACCGCACCCGCATCGGCCTGATCGTTGGCCTGTCTGGCTACTTCGGCTGCCAGAGAGGCGTTACCGGCGATCTCGCTCACCGTGGCCCCCATCTCGTGGATGGCGGTGGCCACCTGTACGGTGCGATCGCGCTGGGCAGTACAGTTGTGCTGGGTCAGCTGCGCCTTGTTGGCCACTTCGTTGGCGGTGGCCGCGAGCTGGCGGGAGTTCTCCGCCACCTGCTCGATGGAGCCGTGGATCTTGGCGACGAAGTTGTTGAAACCGGTGGCGACCTGACTCAGTTCGTCACGTCCTTCCACTTTCAGGCGCTGGGTAAGATCCCCATCGCCGCTGCCCAGCTCCTTGAACAGGCGGGCCAGTTCGTTGAGCGGGCGGCTGACCGAGCCTGCCAGCAGCATCCCCATCAGCCCCATGGCCAGCGCAATCACCAGCGAGATCATCAGGATCTCGTTGCGGGTCTGATCCAGCTCGGCATAGATCTCGGCTTCTGGCACCTGTGCTACCAGATACCAGTCGAGCAGCGGGATATAGCTGCTGGCCAGTACCATGGGCTCGCCATTTACCTCGGCGTTGATAACGGCAAAGGGGCGTTTGGCCAGCAGGCTGCCGGTATCACCGCTGGCGATGCCGCCCAAGGTATCGCGTTCAATACGGTTGGCCTCGGGGTGCAGCTTCACCTTGCCGCTGCCATCGACCATAAAGACGATGCCGCTCTCTTCCAGCCGGAAGTTGGAGACCATGGTCACCATGGTGTCGAGGGATTTGGCAAAGCCGGCCAGCCCGCGCCCGTTGAGCTGCTGGAAGTTGACGAACAGCTTCACCTCGCCGTTGCTCTCGCGGAAGATGCTGAGGGTCATCTCCTTCTGGCTCTTGGTGTAGTCATAGAACCAGGCGTCCTGTGTCGGGGTCAGGTTGCGCAGAAAGCCATCCTGGTTGTAGTAGGCGGCACTCTGGCGATCGGCGAAGGAGGCGGTCACCAGACCATACTGGTTGGCCACATCCTTGAGCTGGTTGATGAGGATTGGCTCCTGCTCTTTGGGCATGCCCCGATCCACCCAGTCGAGGATGAAGCGGTCGGTGGCCAGTTGGCGTGCGGCCTGGGCGATGCCGTGGAGATCCTGCTCAATCTCCTTGCTGATCCGCTGGGTCAGGTTGGGGAGCTCCTGCTCGAACATCCGTTTTTCGATCAGTTGCTGGGCCGAGCGTTGACTGAAGTAGCCTACCAGCAGGCAGGAGACGACCACGGCCAGGGTGACCGTGGCCAGTATTTTCTGTTTAAGAGTGAGGGTTGCCAGCATAAAGGTGCTCAAAAGGTTGAGATTGACGACGCTCATATTAGCGGCAGCGCGGCGCTACCCATGAGGCTTGCAGCCCTTTATTTGCGGATTACGTTTGCGCTCACAGGGGCGGCGGCGTGCCCCTTCGCCATGCAGCACAGGCGGGATGCGGATTGACGGTTGCGCTAACTGCCGGGCCCCTTATAGTAGAGGCCATCCTTGGTGACTGACCCTCTGAATAATATGGAAAATATGATGCGCAGCTTAGGTGCGGGATGGACCCGTCTGCTTTTGGTGATGCTGGCGGCCTGCCCGCTGCTGGCTGTGGCGGCACAGGGGGAGCGCCCGAAAATTGCGGTGGTGCTCAGTGGCGGCGGTGCCAAGGGTTCTGCCCATATCGGCATCCTCAAGGTGCTGGAGCAGAAACGGATTCCGGTCGACATCATAGTCGGTACCAGCATGGGCTCTTATGTGGCGGGGATGTATGCCATGGGGCTCAGTGCCGAGGAGGTGGAGCGCACCACTTTGGCCATCGACTGGAACAAGGGCTATCAGGACAAGGTTGGCCGCGACGAGCTGTCGCTGCGCAAGAAGCAACAGAACGAGCAGTATCAGCTGCGCACCGATATCGGGGTGAATGGCGACACCACTCAGCTGCCGGACGGTTTCTTCCAGGGCCAATCCATGGCCAGCCTGCTGCGGGGGGCCACCTCCAACCTGCCGGTGCAGGAGAGCTTCGACGATCTCCCCATTCCCTACCGCGCCATGGCGACCGACATGGAGACGGTCACCCCCTTTGTGCTGGATCACGGCAGCCTGGCCAAGGCGATGCAGGCCTCCATGTCCATTCCCGGTGCCCTCAAGCCGGTGGAGTGGGAGGGGCACATCCTGGCGGACGGCGGCAGCGTCAACAACATGCCGGTGGATGTCGCCAAGGCGATGGGGGCCGACGTGGTGATCGCGGTGGATATCAGTGCCAAGCTGCGTACCCGGGAGTCCCTCAAGTCAGGGTTGGCCATGATTGACCAGCTCACCACCTACATGACCCAGGTGGGCACTGACAAACAGAAGGCGCTGATGGGACCGAAGGATATTCTGATCGCCCCCGAGTTTGGCGATATGGGGATCGCCGACTTTGCCCGGATGCCGGAGGGGATCAAGATCGGTGAGACGGCGGCTGACAAGGTGTCGCTGCAACTCGATAAGCTGTCGCTCACCAAGGCGCAGTACAACGCCTATCGCAACCAGAAGCTGAGCCGCCGTGCCGAGCGTAGCGGTCAGCCCGCCTACTTCATCGACAAGGTGGAGATCATCAACAAGTCGCGCCTCTCCGACGAGACGGTGCGCGCCATGCTTAAAGTGCGGCCGGACAAGGTACAGACCAATGAGAGTCTGGAAGCGGGCATTCGCCGCCTCTACGCGCTGGAGTCCTTTGATCGCATCACCTACGAGGTGGAGGAGCGTGACGGGGAGAATGTGCTGCTGGTGGACGCCAGCGAGAAGAACTGGGGGCCGGGCTACCTCAACTTCCAGTTCGGTTTCACCGATGACTTCGAGAACACCTCCAACTACAACGTCGGCATGTCCTATACCCTCACCAACGTCAACGAGTGGGGTGCCGAGTGGCTGACCGAGGCGTCGCTGGGCACGGCCAAACATATCAAGACCGACTTCTATACCCCGCTCGAACCCTCCCAGACCTTCTATGGTGAGGCGAGTCTGGCCTATGACCAGACCCTGCGCCGCCTGTTTTTCCCCAATCCGGATCCCGAGGCGGTTTCGATAAGCTATCTCGACTCCGAATACTCCTTCTTCAGCGGCGATCTGGCGGTGGGCTGGAACCGCCAGCCCTGGAGCCGGTTGTCGATGGGGCTGGAGGGACAACTTGGCACGATTGATGTGAAGAACTTCAAGGGGCTGGAGATGGATGCCACGGCGTGGGGCCCCTATGTCCGCTTTGAACACGACAATCTGGATAGCCTCTATTTCCCCTATCAGGGGATGAAATGGGACATGAAACTGGGCCACTCCCATGTCAGTGTGGATGGACTCGAGTCAGCAGATGGCCGCAGTGAAGGCTGGAATTATCAACTCTCCATGATCAAGCCCTGGTCATGGGACAGGCACAGCCTCAACCTGATCCTCGAAGGGGGAGGCTCGGGCAGTGAAGAAGTGGTGCCGCTGCATATTCAGGATCTGGGCGGGCTGTTCCGCCTCTCCGGCTTCCAGCGCTACCAGCTGAGCGGTCGCTACAGCCTATTTGGTGGCCTGCGCTACATCTATCGGGTGGCAGACAATGACTTCGGTGCCCTCAAGATGCCGCTCTATCTGGGTGGATCTCTGGAGCAGGGCGGGGTCTGGAACAAGGGGGAAGATATCAGTCTGGAGAGCTCCTTCACCGCCGGTTCGCTTTATGTCGGGGTGGAGAGCTTCCTCGGCCCGGTGTTCCTCGGCTATGGCATGGCGGAGGGGGGCAATGACGTCTTCTATCTGCAATTGGGCAGTACGTTCGAATAATGCCGAAATGATGCCAATTTGTTAACTCTGGTTGAGGGCGTTCAATTAATTTTCAAAAAACACCAATCTGTTTAATTGGTTACGATTTTGTGGTGAATAAGTAAACAGGGTTTGGATTTTAATTAGTCGTTAAAACTTATATAGTGGGGAGCACCCTACGGGGTGTCCCGCAAGGACGATCGCCGCGAGCGTGGGCGAACCCCAAAAAAAGACCAAAGAGGAATTAGTCGTGCTTGAAACATACCGTAAACACGTCGCAGAACGTGCCGCCGAGGGCGTGGTTGCCAAACCTCTGGATGCAGAGCAGGTCGCCGCCCTGGTAACGCTTCTCAAGAACCCGCCCGCTGGCGAAGAAGACTTTCTGAAAGAGCTGTTGTCCTCCCGTATTCCCCCCGGTGTTGATGAAGCGGCCTATGTCAAAGCCGGTTTCCTCACCGCCGTCGCCAAGGGCGAAGCCCAATCTCCCATCCTGACTGCCGCCGAAGCTGTTGAGCTGCTGGGCACTATGCAGGGTGGTTACAACATTCAACCGCTGATCGACCTGCTGGATCACGCCACTCTGGCGCCGCTTGCCGCCAAGGGGCTCTCCCACACCCTGCTGATGTTTGACTCCTTCCATGACGTGGAAGAGAAGGCCAAGGCGGGCAATGTCCACGCCAAACAGGTGATGCAGTCCTGGGCTGATGCCGAGTGGTTCCTCTCCCGCCCGGAGTTGGCCGAGAAGATCACTGTCACCGTGTTCAAGGTGACCGGCGAAACCAACACCGACGACCTCTCTCCGGCACCGGACGCCTGGTCCCGCCCGGACATTCCGCTGCACGCGCTGGCGATGCTGAAAAACGCCCGTCCCGGCATTACCCCGGACAAGGATGGCGCCGTCGGCCCCATCAAGACCATCGATGCCCTGAAAGAGAAAGGCTTCCCGCTTGCCTATGTGGGTGACGTGGTCGGTACCGGTTCTTCCCGTAAATCCGCCACCAACTCGGTGCTCTGGTTTATGGGCGACGACATTCCGTTCGTGCCGAACAAGCGCGCTGGCGGTGTCTGTCTGGGTGGCAAGATTGCCCCGATCTTCTTCAATACCATGGAAGATGCCGGCGCTCTGCCTATCGAAGTGGACGTCTCCAAGCTGGAAATGGGCGATGTAATCGACATCTACCCCTATGCCGGCAAGATCTGCAAACACGGCACCGAACAGGTGCTGGCACAGTTTGAATTGAAAACCGATGTACTGATCGACGAAGTGCGCGCCGGTGGCCGTATCCCGCTGATCATCGGCCGCGGCCTGACCGACAAGGCCCGCGAAGCGCTGGGGCTGCCGTTCTCCACCGTATTCCGTCGCCCGCAGCCGGTGGCCGATACCGGTAAAGGCTTCACCCTGGCCCAGAAGATGGTGGGCAAGGCGTGCGGCGTGAAGGGCATTCGCCCCGGCACTTACTGCGAGCCCAAGATGACCACGGTCGGCTCCCAGGACACCACGGGCCCGATGACCCGCGACGAGCTCAAGGATCTGGCCTGCCTCGGTTTCTCCGCCGATCTGACCATGCAGTCCTTCTGCCACACCGCGGCCTACCCCAAGCCCATCGACGTACAGACCCACCACACCCTGCCGGACTTCATCATGAACCGCGGCGGTGTGAGCTTGCGTCCGGGTGACGGCGTCATCCACTCCTGGCTGAACCGCATGCTGCTGCCGGATACAGTGGGTACCGGTGGTGACTCCCACACCCGTTTCCCCATCGGTATCTCCTTCCCGGCGGGCTCCGGTCTGGTGGCTTTCGCCGCCGCTACCGGCGTGATGCCGCTGGATATGCCGGAATCTGTGCTGGTGCGCTTCAAGGGCGAGCTGCAACCGGGCATCACTCTGCGTGATCTGGTTCATGCCATTCCCTATGCCGCCATCCAGAAAGGGCTGCTGACCGTCGAGAAGGCGGGTAAGAAGAACATCTTCTCCGGCCGTATCCTCGAGATCGAAGGTCTGCCGACCCTGAAAGTGGAACAAGCCTTCGAGCTGGCCGATGCCAGTGCCGAGCGTTCCGCTGCCGGTTGCACCATCAAGCTGGATAAAGAGCCGATCATCGAGTACCTGAAGTCCAACATCGTGATGCTGAAATGGATGCTCTCCGAAGGTTACGGTGACCCGCGCACCATCACCCGTCGCATCAAGGGGATGGAAGAGTGGCTGGCCAACCCGACCCTGATGGAAGCGGACAAGGATGCCGAGTACGCCGAAATCATCGAGATCGATCTGGCCACCATCAAGGAGCCGATCCTGTGTGCGCCGAACGATCCGGACGATGCCCGTCTGCTGAGCGACGTGGCTGGCGACAAGATCGACGAAGTGTTCATCGGTTCCTGCATGACCAACATCGGTCACTTCCGTGCCGCCGGCAAACTGCTCGAGAAGTATCAGGGCGAGCTGCCGACCCGCATGTGGATCGCACCGCCCACCAAGATGGACAAGGATCAGCTGACCGAAGAGGGCTACTACGGCATCTTCGGCCGGGTCGGTGCCCGCATCGAGATCCCGGGCTGTTCGCTGTGCATGGGTAACCAGGCTCGGGTAGCGGAAGGGGCCTCCGTGGTCTCCACCTCCACCCGTAACTTCCCGAACCGTCTGGGTAAAGGTGCCAACGTCTATCTGGCCTCTGCTGAGCTGGCAGCTGTTGCCGCCATCCTCGGCAAGATCCCGACCGTGGCAGAGTACCTGCAGTACGCCAAGGCGCTCGATGCCACTGCGGCAGATACTTACCGCTACCTCAACTTCAACGAGATCGCCTCCTACACCAAGAAGGCCGATGCGGTGATCCTGCAGCAAGCCGTTTAACTGAGTTCTTGCGCGATTTGCGCGATAAGAAGCCAATAATGCCGCGTATTTACGCGGCATTATTTATTTGAGCGTTATTTGTCGTCTTTCTTGGGGGGGCTTAAACGTTCCTGCTCGAGAAGGTCAATCACCTGTTTGGTGGTTCGTTTTATAAACGCTTTGGGTTATGTTGTTCGGTTATGTGCGGTAATGATGAGGCATCGTTATCGAGGGAAAGTGGATATCTGTTCACTGGGTGCTTGCGTTGGCAGGCCTGACGAATTGCGGCGTGGTTCTTTATGTTTCTGTTCAGGATCGATCTCTCCCGAACCGGGTTACGCTTCGGCGGTGCCTTGCTGGTCTTTACCCTGCCGCTGCTGGTGGGAGCTTGGCTCATCCACAGCAATTATGTGCAGGAGCTGAAAGCGGAATCCAGCGCCTCGGCACACAAGGCCAGAACCCTGATGGAGTCGATGCTGGATCATGCGGATCAGGCCAACCGCTCCGTGCTGCCTCTGGTGAATGCTCCCTGTCGCGACAATCTGCTGGTGCTGCGCAAGAAGGTCGCCATCGAGCCCTTCCTGCGTTCGGTCAATCTGGTGCGAAACGGCATCATCAATTGCACTTCGCTGTTTGGTGAGGCTAATGATGCCGATGACGGCTCCATCTACACCGGCCGCAAGCTGCTGCTGATGAGTGGCAACCGGGTGCGGCAAAATCACCCGCTGCTGGTGGTGCGCACCGAACAGGGTAAGGATGCCGCCTTGAGTGCCATCGACAGTACCCAGCTCAGCTTCATGCTCTCCATGAGCGGAAAATCCAGTGCGCTCTATCTGCAGGTGGGGTCTGCCTGGCTCAATGAGTCGGGCCGCTATCTGAGCGAGGCGCCCACCCTCCATCGCGGGATCAGCCAGGCCCTCACCTCATCCCATTATCCTTTCACCATCCATGCCGGTTATGCCATGCCGGTCTACTGGAAGTCGCTGTGGGCCGCGCGGCATGTGGCGCTGTCGTGGCTGGCGGTTTCCTCGCTTTTGCTGGCCTGGCTGGTGTGGTGGGTGCTGGGGCGGCCCGGCTCGCCAACAGATGAGTTGCGACGAGCCCTGCGGGCCAGGGAGTTTGTTCCCTATCTGCAGCCGCTGATTGCCAGCCACGACGGCAAGATGATGGGCGCCGAGGTGCTGATGCGCTGGGAACATGTCAATGAAGGAGTGATCCGGCCCGATCTCTTTATTCCGCAAGCGGAGGAGTCGGGACTGATCGTCCCCATGACCACCCATATCATGAAGCAGGTGGCGACAAGGTTGAACCGCTCTCAGGAGCAGTTGCCCGATGGGTTTCATATCAGCTTCAACATCAGCGCCGCCCATTGCCACGATTTTGCCCTGCTGGCCGAGTGTCGCGCCTTCCTCGGTCACTTTGTTCCCGGCAAGGTGGTACTGGTGCTGGAGCTGACCGAGCGGGAGCTGCTGATGTCAGATCCCCAGACCCTCTCCCTGTTCCGGCAGCTGGACGAGATGGGGGTAAAACTCGCCATCGACGACTTTGGCACCGGTCACTCCAGCCTGGCTTACCTGCAGCAGTTTCATGTGGATTACCTCAAGATCGACAAATCCTTTATCGCCCGCATCGGTACCGAGTCGCTCTCGGAACATATCGTGGACAACGTGATCGATCTGGCGACCCGGCTCGGTCTGGCGCTGGTGGCGGAAGGGGTGGAGAGCGAGCGTCAGGCTGACTACCTCAGGGCCAAAGGGGTCGACTATCTGCAGGGATACCTGTTTGCCCGCCCCATGCCGCTGCGCCAGTTCTGCGAGGCGCTGCTGCCGGAAGAGGCACAAACCCGCCAGCCAGATGGGGTGCGAGGCATCCCGAATGCGACCTGATTTATCGGTGACAGACGGGCGGCCACGCTCCCGTCTGGCAGGGTAGGGGAGTGCTCTCTCCCTATCCCCCCTCGAGTGCAGGGGCTTGTTTTTCATGCCTTGCGGCTCGCTTTTCGGTAGAATCAGCGCTCATTTTGACGTCAGTAAAAGATGAGGCGCGGTATGACGGTTCAGTTCCAGGCATTTCACAGCATCAAGGCGATCGGTAATCGGGAGGTGCTGTTCAACTGGTCGAGAACCAATCCCCTCGGGGCGCTGGATCAAGTGTGGCGCCCGAAAACCCGCGACGAGTTGCAAATGCTGCTGCGGGAACACCCCGAGCGCAAGCTGCGCCTTATCGGCTCCGGGCTCTCTTTCGAGCCCATTCACAGCGTCTATGCCGAGGGCAGTCAGGCGCTGCTGGTGGACTTGCACCACCTGCGCGGCCAGCTGGCGAAAACGGCCGATACCGTGACATATCAGGCGGGGACGCCCCTCGATACCGTTTATGCCGAGCTGATCGCCATGGAGCGGATGCTGCCCGCATCCCCGGGCGTTATCGGCATCCAGACCCTGGGCGGCGCCCTCAGCACCGGCACCCACGGTCAGGGGCTGCACCAGTCTGCCCTCTGCGATGCGGTGGAGGCGATGACGGTGATGCTGGCCAATGGCGACATCATCCGGGTGGATCGCACCGACCCGCGCTTCGGGGCCTTCGTGATGGGGATGGGGATGCTCGGTATCCTGCTCGACGTCACCCTGCGCACCGTGTCCAACCGCATTATGCGCTGCACCAAGTTCACCACCGACTACCCCTTCCTGCTGGAACACAACGAGCGGCTCAACCGCGAGCACGGCTTTGTGAAGAGCTGGTGGTTTGCCTGGACCGGCGAAAGCCACATCTGGCTGGTGGATCCCGCCTCCGAGGAGGAGGTTGCCCGTTATCGTGCCGGTGGCAGCGAGCCGCTGCTGCTGGATGGCGATATCGACGCCCGCATGAATGCCACCATTGATGCCACTTTGCAGAAGATGGCGAAAGACACCAAGGATGAGGCGCTGGCCGGTGAGCACTTCGAGACAGTACGCCGCTTCAAGGATGCCTCCGATCTGGTGGGCAACGTCTACCAAATTCTCTGCAAGGGGATCCCGGCACCTCAGATCAACTGTGAGGTGGCGGTGCCGCTGCATCGCATGAACGAGGCGCTGGAGACTCTGCAAGCGTGGCAGCAGGCCAACCCCGGCGTGTTGCACTACCCCTTTATCCTGCGCTGCACTGGCCCTTCCGAGGCCTGGCTCAGCGCCGCTTATGGCCAGCCGGTCTGCTGGATCGGTTTTCTGGTCTATCTGGCTGCGGACGGCACCTTCGTCAACGGCTCCATGGAGCAGATGCGCGAGCTGCAGCAACTGCTGGTGCCGCTCGGTGGCATTCCCCACTTCGGCAAGCATCTGGCGATGGATCTCTACGACTTCCCGGCCTTGCTGCCGCGCTGGAACGACTTTGTTGCGTTGAAAGCCGAGCTCGACCCCCACGGCCGCTTTGAAAACCGCTGGCTCAGCGACCTGTTTGCCAACCGGTAAGGATCTGACATGACCGATATGCAAGATACCCGTATCCCTGTGACCCTGCTGACCGGCTTTCTCGGCAGCGGCAAGACCACCTTACTCAACCACTGGGTCAAGCAGCCGGAGCTCGGTGAGTGCGCCGTGCTGATCAACGAGTTCGGCTCGGTGGGGCTGGATCACCATCTGGTGCAACAGGTGGATGAGCAGGTGATGCTGCTCGACTCCGGCTGCATCTGCTGCTCGGTGCAGGGCTCTTTGGTGGAGGCGTTGCAGGGGCTGTTTATGAAGGCCATCCAGCGTAAGATCAAACCGTTCAAGCGGCTGATTATCGAGACCACTGGTCTGGCAGATCCGGCCCCCGTGCTATTTACCCTGCGCGAAGAGGGCTTTATCGCCCAGCGCTACCGCTTCGATGGCACCGTCACCGTGGTGGATGCCGGCCATATCGAGCAGCAGTTGGCGGCTCAATATGAAGCGGTGAAACAGGTGGCGCTGGCGGATCTGCTGGTGGTGAGCAAGGGGGATCTGGTGGAGGACGAACAGCTGGCGCGGGTCGAAGCCCAGCTGGCGGCACTCAATCCGGCGGCCCCCATCCAGCAGGTGACCAATGGCGAGCTGTCGCCAGCAGTGCTGGAGAAGCTCGGCGCCTACAACGAAGCGGCGGGGCGCGATGTGCGCCAGCTGCTGGCCTGGCTGCGCACCGAATCCCCAAAGCAGGGGCTGGCGTCACCGATGCAGCCGAAGATGCAACCGTTCGCCGCCAAGGTGGGCACAGCTGCGCCCACCCACTTCGAGCACGGCAACATCGAGAGTTTCTCCCTGCGTATCGGTGAGCCGCTCAAGCCCTCTCGCCTGCTGGCCGCCATCGATGCGGTGCAGGCCCAATACGGCGATGCCCTGCTGCGCCTCAAGGGGATCTTGCAGCTGGAAGGGGAGAGCCAGCCGGTGGTGATCCACGGCGTCCACGGCCAGCTCTATCCGCTGCAGGCGCTGGGCGACTGGCCGGAGGGCAAGGCCCAGTCCCGACTGGTGTTTATCGTGAAAAGTCAGGACAAGGCCGGTATCGAGCAGCTCTTTATGGCGACCCTCAAGGCCCCCGAGCCCACTCTGGAAGAGCGGCTCAAAGCCATGCTGGGTCAGCCCGACAACTGATCTTGCGCGTTGCAGCTCTCCTGCACCGGGTCAGGACGGCGACGGTTGAACAGCACGAACGCCACCGGCACAAAGTAGAACGAGAGCAGGGTCGCCAGCGCTGTGCCACCGGCGATGGCGATGGCAAAGGGGGGCCAGAAGCCGCCGCCCCCCAGCAATAGCGGGATGAAGCCGCCCACCGTGGTGATGGTGGTCGAGACGATGTGGCGGCTGCAACCGGCCACCAGGTCACGGATCTGCGGCAGATTGCCCTGTTGTGCCAGCGGGTCTGCCTTCAGCTCGGCCAGAATGACGATGGCTGCGTTGATGGCCAGCCCCATCAGTCCCAGCAGGGCGATGATCACCGTAAACCCGAAGGGGTAGCCCAGCAGCCAGACCCACAGCAGCCCGAGCCCAGCCGACTGGATCGCCACCAGGGTGACGATGCCTGCCAGCCGGAACGAGTTGAAGCTGAGCACCAGCACGGCCACCAGCAGCACGGCGACCAGGCTGACATGGGCCATCAGATTGCCCACCGATTCATCCCGCTTGGCGGCTTCTCCGCCAAACTCCAGTCGATAGCCCGGCGGCAACGCCAGCGCCTTGGCGGCCAGTCTCTCTTTGACCTGCTCCAGCACGGTTTGCGGCAGTACGCCGACCGCCAGATAGGCCTCCAGCACATTGACCCGCTCACCATCCCGACGGCTGATCTCCCCCCAACTTGGCAGCAGCTCGGGAGTGGCCAGTGCCCGCAAGGTGAGATTGGCTACCCCTTGCTGGCCGGTGCCGGTGAGCGATAGCGGCACATTGAGCAGCGCATCCGGATCCTGACGCAAGGGTTCGGCCAGTCGCACCCGCACCGGGATTGACTCGGTGCCTTCCAGCACAGTGCCGCCCAACCTGCCATCCAGTGCGCCCGCCAGCCGGGAGGCAACATCGGTCAGGCTCATGCCTGCCAGTCGGGCGGCCTCCTCATCGACCTGCAACCAGAGTTTGGGGGCCCCAGCTTGCAGGGTAGCGCGGGTCTGCACCACGGCAGGGGTATTGGCGAGCAGACTGCGCAGCTCCTCTCCCAGACGGTGCAGCTGTTCAAGGTCGGGGCCAAACAGCCGCAGCTCGACCGGGGCATTGAAAGGCGGCCCCTGTTCCAGCTTGCGCACCAGGATCTGCGCTTCGGGAAATCTTGCATCGAGCCGCTGCTGCAGTTGTGGAATGAGCCGCTCGGCGGCATCGGCATCCTGCAGGGTGATCATCCCCTGAGCGTAATCGGCCCGCCCCTGTTTTCTGGGCACCAGGTTGTAGTAGAAGCTGGGGGCGTTGTCGCCCACCACCCAATCCTGTCGAACCAGCTCGGGGAGACTGGCCAGCTCGGCGGAGATCCCCAGTGCCAGCTCGCGGGTGCGCGCCAGGCTCGCCTGTGGGGAGAGGCTGGCCTCGATGTGGATCATGTCCCGGTCGGCAGGGGGAAAGAACTGTTCGGTGAGGCGGCCCGCCACCCAGAAACCGAGCAGGGGCAGCAGACTGACCAGCAGCAGGGTACGCCAGGGGTGAGCCAGCGCCATGGCGATGCTCTGCTGGAAACGGGCGCTCACCCGGGGCAGGTGCAAGCCATCCTGATACCAGCGTCCTCCTTGGTCACTGCCAATCCAGCGAGCTGCAAGGCCTGCCACCAGGGTGTGGGCGATGAGGTAGGATCCCAGCAGCGAGCAGCTCACCGCCCAGGCGATACCGCCAACAAACTCGCCCGCCGGGCCCGGCATCAGAATTATCGGCATAAAGGCGAGCATGGTGGTGAGGGTGGAGCCCAGCAGTGGCAGCCAGAGGTGGCCGATGGCTTCCAGTGCGGCGGCACTCATGGCCATGCCGTGGCGGCGCTGATACTGCACCCGATCCGCCATGACGATGGCGTTGTCCACCATGATCCCGAGCGCCACCACCAGACCGGTGACCGACATCTGGTGAATGGGCAGATTGATCAGGTTCATGCAGGCGAAAGAGAACGCCACGGTAAGCGGCAGCGACAGGGCCACGATAATGGCGGCCTTGACTCCCAAGGTCACCAGCAGCACGGCCACAATGATGAGGAAGCCCTGCACAATGTTGATGAGCAGGGTGTCGAGCCGCTGATCGGTATAACGCTGCTGATCGAAGCTGGTGACGAGGCCGATATTATCCGGCAAGTCCTGTTGCAGCTTGGCCAGCATGGTATCGACCCGTGCCGACCAGAGGTCGATGCGGTGATCCTGTGCCATGCGCAGGCCGACCACCACGGCCCGTTCACCATTGGCAAAGGCCAGCTGGCTCTCCGGCTGGTGCAGGGTACGCCGCACCTCGGCCAGATCGCTAAGGCGCAGGGTCTGGCCCTGCTCGCCGGTACGCAGCGGGATCTGGCGGATCCGCTCCAGGGTATCGAGGGCGCCACGGATCTCTACCTGAAAGCGATTGTGGCTGCCCTGCAACTCTCCGGCGGCCACTTTGGCATCGGCACCACTCAGCGCCTGGGCAAGCTGTTCGCCACTCATGCCGCTGGCACTGAGGGCGAGGGGATCGAACCGCACCTCGATCTCCTCCTGTGGTGCCCCGACCCGCTCGACGTATTCGGTACCCGGCAGCTGACGCGCCCGGCGTTCCAGCTCGGCGCTGTAGCGGGCGAGGCGATCCAGCTGCGGCTGGCCCGGCCCGCGCCAGACCACATTGACCAGCCGGGTGAAGGGGTAGCCTTTCTCATCATCCAGCTTGGGGGCACTGGCGCCGGCTGGTAGCACGGCGGCCAGATCTGCCAGCCGATCTCGGACTCTGGACCAGACGGGCTCGACATCGCTGACCTCATCCTTGAGCTCCAGATTGATGATGGAGAGACCGGGGCGAGAGCTCGACTCGATCAGCTTGATCTCGCTCTGGGCCCGCAGCCGGTTCTCGATGGGCTCGCTCACCAGCGCCTCCAACCGCTCGGCGCTGGCCCCGGGGAAGTGGGTAACCACGCTGGCAAAGCGGCTGGTGAGCTGGGGATCTTCGGTTCTGGGCAGGGTCTGCAATGCCGCAAGGGCGGCCGTCAGCAGCAGCGCGACCGTCAGCAGCAGCAGGCGGCCATTCTCGATAAACGGGCGGATCATGACTGTGGCTCCGGATGGCCTGCCTGATGATCCACGCTGGTTGTCAGGGTGACTTGCTGGCCCGGCACCAGTTTATGCAGGCCATCGGTTACCAGCTGTTCCTGTCCATTCAGGGCTCCACTGATCCAGGCCCGCTCGCCATCTTGCTGCAGCAGGGTGACGTCCCGACTGACCACCCGGGGTGGCGTTTCGTCGTTGAGCAGATAGAGGGTCCAGCTGCCGCGCAATCCCTGGGTCAGCGCGGTGAGCGGCACCTCGTAGGCGCGGGTGGGCTCGCGGGTCTGATGCAACAGGGTGATCAGTTGCCCCTCTGCCAGTTGTTCGCCACCCCGGGTCAGCTGGAAGCGGGCGGTGCGGGTGTGGGTCTGCCCGTCCACTTGTACCCCCAGATTAAGCAGGCGCCCCTCCAGTGATTGCGCCCCGCTTTGCAGGGGGTAGTGTTGGCCGACGATCAGGGTCTCGGCCTGTTTCACCGGCACGCCGATATCGGCCTCCCACTGGCCGCTGCGGGTCAGGGAGAAGAGAGGCTGGCCTGCGGCCACCACGGCCCCCAATGCCTGCTCACGGCTGACCACGATCCCGTTGAAGGGGGCGCGCAGCTGTGATTTCTCCTGTTTGACCCGGTTGGCTTCGAGGGCTGCGGCCAGCTGGTTGGCGCTTGCCTCCAGCATGCGGACTTTGCCTTGCTGTTCATCCAGCGCCTGACGGGAGCTGAACTGCTGCTGGCGCAGGGCGGTGAGTCTATCGAGCGTCTGCCGGGCAAGGGTCAGCTCGGCCTCGTTCTGGGCAGCCCGGGCGGCCAGCTCTTTGGCTTCCACTGCCAGCAGCCGGGTGTCCAGTGTGGCCAGCAGTTCGCCAGCCGCGACCGGCTCTCCGCGTCCCTTGTGCAGGGTGGCGATCCGCCCTGCCAGCTCGAAACCTATCTGGCTGTGCTCGGGGGCGATCACCCGGCCATTGAAGCGGTGCAGCACCGGGTAGTGATCGCTGGCTTGCAGCGGCCGGGCGATCACCCGGGTCAGGGCGTGTGTTTCTTCTGACTCTGTGACCGGGCTGCAGCCACTCAGTAACAGCGCCAGCAGGATTAAGCAAAGTGTCATGACATCATCCTCTGGTTGACATAACATCAAATCACACCGGTGAGTCTAGTTTTTCGAAACTAGACTGTCCAGTTTGATTGTGGAGGAAAAATGAACATTTCACCCCGTAGTCAGCAGAAGCGGGCTGCGATCCTCGATGCTGCCGGGCGGCTCTTCTGTCAGCACGGTCTGCATCTGGTCAGCATGGACATGGTGGCCAGTGAAGCGGGCGTCTCCAAGCAGACGGTCTACAGCCATTTTGCCAACAAGGAGTCGCTGTTTGCCGAAGCGGTGGGCAGCAAGTGCGTCAGCAGTGAGCTGATGCCGGAGGTATTGTTGCGTGGCAACAATGTGCGGGAGAGTCTGATTGCCTTTGGTCGCAGCTTTCGCAAGTTGATCCTGAGCGATGATGCCATCAATATCTTTCGCACCTGCATCAGCTGCAACGATGCCCAGCTGGCCACCCTTTTTTTCGAGGCGGGCCCGCTCTATGTGACCAATATGCTGTCCAACTGGCTGGAGCAGCAGAAGCAGCAAGGCCTGCTGTGCCATCAAGACAGCGAACAGGCCGCCTTGCAGCTGTTGCTGATGTGGCAGGGCAAGGAGCGCATGCTCCGTGAGCTGGGTCTGCCGTTGACCCAGAGCGCTGCCGAGCAGGATGCCTGGACCCTGAGTTGTGTCGATCTCTTCCTGACCGCCGCTGCTCCCCCGCAAAAATAATGGAGGTGGCAATGAGCCACACAGTGACAGATGCCCAGCGCAAGTGGCTGCCCCTGCTGGCGGCGGTCGGTTTCTTTATGCAGGCGCTGGATGGCACCATTCTCAACACCGCCCTGCCCAGCATGGCCGAGACCTTGGGAGAGAGCCCGCTGCAGATGCAGTCGGTGATCATCGCCTACATGCTGACGGTGGCGCTGCTGATCCCGGCCTCTGGCTGGCTGGCAGACAGATTCGGTACCCGCCGCATCTATCTGGCTGCCATCTCGCTCTTTACCCTCGGCTCGCTCGCCTGCGCCGCCTCCAATTCGCTCTCCATGCTGGTGGCCGCCCGTGTGCTTCAGGGGATTGGCGGTGCGCTGCTGATGCCAGTGGGACGGTTGGCGGTGCTGCGGGTCTATGACAAGCACGAGCTGCTGCGGGTGATGTCGTTTGTCACCATCCCGGGGCTGCTCGGCCCGTTGATGGGGCCGGCGCTCGGTGGCTGGCTGGTGGAAGTGGCGAGCTGGCACTGGGTATTTCTCATCAATCTGCCGGTGGGGTTGCTCGGCTTTATCGCCAGCTGGCACTTTATGCCGGAGCTGCGGCAGCAGACCGCCCGGTTCGACTGGCAGGGCTTTGTGATGTTCAGCGTCGGCATGGTGCTGGTGTCGGTCGGCTTGCAGGGACTGGGGGAGCACAGCATCTCCACCGGTTGGGCGCTGTTTGCACTGATCTTCGGCTTGGCGGCGATGGCGAGCTACTGGCTCTATGCCGCCAATGCACCGCAGCCGCTCTTTAGCCTGAGCCTGTTCAAGACCGCCACCTTTGCCATCGGCATCTGGGGCAACCTGTTTGCCCGCCTTGGCAGCGGCGCCATGCCTTTCCTCACCCCGCTGTTTCTGCAGCTGGGGCTCGGCTTCTCCCCGAGCAAGGCGGGGATGACCATGATCCCCACCGTGATTGGCGCCATGCTGACCAAGACGCTGGTGAACAAGCTTATTCCGAAGGTGGGCTATCGCCGCATCTTGATCGGCAACACCCTGCTACTGGGGGCGATGATCGCCAGCTTCTACTTTATCGACAACCAGCTCCCCTACGGGGTCTTGCTGGGCTGGCTGGCGATCTTCGGCGCCATCAACTCGCTGCAGTTCTCCGCCATGAACACTCTCACGCTGCAAGATCTCAGCCCGACCCTGGCCAGCAGTGGCAACGGTCTGCTCTCGGTAGTGATGCAACTCTCCATGAGTTTGGGGGTGGCGATTGCCGCCAGCCTGCTCGGGCTCTTCTCGGCGGGCACCTCAGCGGGCACCTCAGCGGGCACCTTAGTGGCCGAGGGTCAGTGGCTGACCGGGTTCCATCTTACCTACCTCTGTGTCGGGCTGCTCTCCATGCTGGCGGCGCTGATCTTCGCCCAGCTGGCGCGCGATGGGGCTACGCCGTCGGCGAGGGCAGATAGCTGACCTCGCAGGGGAGCTGCGCCAGTACCTCGGCCAGATGCTCGGTCGCCAGCAGAAAGGTCTGCTCCGGGTGGCCCGGAGTCCAGGTGAAGGCGGTATGGTTGAGCAGTTGCGGGTCCACCAGTAGCGGAATATCGGCACGGGGCAGGAAGGGGCAGACCGCTCCCGGCAGGCAGCCAATCTCCGCCTGCATCTGTTCGGCGGTGCAGATGGAGGGCTTGGCACCGAGCGTGGCCTTGACCGCCTTGTTGTCGAGCCGTCCGTCTCTGTGGGTCAGCAGCAGGGCGAAGCGGCCATCCTTGAACTTGAGAAACAGGGTCTTGCTGAACTCCGCCTGCCAGCCGAGGCGGGCCTTGACCTTTTCGTCGGTGGCGTAGTCGAGGATGGGTTCATGCTCATAGCGCTGGTGGGGCAGTTCGGCCAGCAGCTGGCAGTTGAAGTGGTGAATGGTATCGAGTGGCATGGGGTTCTCCTGTAGTGGGCGCTATCCTGCCAGCCTCGCAGGGTCAGGCCCAATGACACTTTCTTATCCGTGATAAGCAACCCTGTCTGTGGAAACAACAAGGGCGCCGTGAGGCGCCCTTGTTGATCAGTGATGCTGCAATTCGCACGCTTCCCAGTGAAAGGGAATGGGACACAGCTGCTGGGAGGTCTTGTCATAGGCCTGCCACAGCTCGCCCATGGTGCGGCCATCGACCGGGTGGCACAGTTTGGGGGCCAGCTCGGCCAGCGGCCACAGCACGAAGGCGTTGGTGAGCACTTCACCACGCGGCAGCACCAGCGGGGTGTCGCAGACCAGATCGCCATAGAGCAGCAGATCGAGATCCAGGGTGCGCGGGGCGAACTTCTTGGCATCCGGCTCGCGGCCGTGGGCGAACTCCATGGCCCGCAGTCGCTGGCAGACGGTGGTCAGCGGCAGATCGGTCTCGGCAGCCGCCACCAGGTTGTAGAAGGGGCGGCCGTTGAAGCCGACCGCCTCGCTCTCGAATACTCGGGAGACCCGCAGCTCGCCAAACTCGGCGTGCAGGGCATCGAGCCCGGCGCGAATATGGCGCTCTCGCTCGATGTTGGAGCCGAGGCTGATATAGATGGTGGTCATCAGTTGCTGCTCGCAGTTGGTGTGCGATGGCGCAGGATCTCGACGCCGACCCCGGCGGCATTGGGCACGGCGCCCGGCTTGGTGAGGGTCACCTTGACCCACTGTACCCGCTCGTCGGCGAGCACCAGCATGGCAACCTGCTCGGCCATGGTCTCGACCAGCTCAACGACTTTGCCGGTGACATGCTCGCAAATCTTGTTGGAGAGGTCGGCATAATCCAGTGCCAGATTGATGTCGTCGGTTGCTGCCGCGGGGCGGTTGTCGAACCCCATCTCGAGGTCAAAACGGAGCTTTTGGCGAATGCCCTTCTCCCACTCATATACACCTATGGTGGTCAAAACTTCGAGTCCGCGAATAAACACCTTGTCCATGACTGTACTTCTTCTTTACTCTTGATGGGCTGTGATGACAGCGCAGGGATGCTGGCCGGGCAACAGGCTTGCCGAGGCGCTCTGGGTGGGCATGGGCCCATGCCAGCGTATGTGGCCCGCATCATACCCCATTCATATCGTGGTAAAAACGACCAAGATGACGGCCCTGACGATTTTGATGATTATTCTGGCCTACCTGGGTGGTTCACTATCCAGTGCTGTGCTGGTCTCCCGCTGCACCGGTCTGCCCGACCCGCGGGATCATGGCTCCCACAATCCGGGGGCAACCAATGTGCTGCGCCTCGGTGGCCGGATGGCGGCGTTGGTGGTGCTGCTGCTCGATGTGCTCAAGGGCACTGTGCCCGTCTATCTCGCCTGGTATCTGCAGATCAAACCCGTCTACCTCGGCTTTATCGGGGTCGCCGCCTGTCTCGGCCATATGTACCCCATCTTCTTTCATTTTCGTGGTGGCAAAGGGGTGGCGACGGCGCTGGGCACCATGATGCCCATCGGTTTCACCATGGGGGGCGCCGTGATTGGCACCTGGCTGCTGGTGCTGCTGGTGAGCGGCTACTCCTCGTTGGCCTCCATCATTACCGTGCTGCTGACACCGCTCTTTACCTACCTGCTCAAACCCGAATACACCCTCCCTGTCTCGCTGCTCTCCTGCCTTATCCTGATCCGCCATCACGAGAACATCTCCCGCCTGCTCAAGGGGGAGGAACCCAGAGTCTGGGGGCGAAAAGGCGCGGCCTGTGCCGAAGAAGTGGCAGAAATGGACGATGTTGCGCAAAAAAGAGACGAACGAGACAAAAAGTGAAATTTCCCGTTGACCATCCGCCTTAAAATCCGTTTAATAGCGCCCACGCCCAGATAGCTCAGTCGGTAGAGCAGGGGATTGAAAATCCCCGTGTCGGCGGTTCGATTCCGTCTCTGGGCACCAATTTTGGTGCCATGAAAGAAAAAATTTGTTCATGCACAATGGTTTAAAGTGTGCCGGCTTAGCTCAGTAGGTAGAGCAACTGACTTGTAATCAGTAGGTCACCAGTTCGATTCCGGTAGCCGGCACCATTTGCCCAGATAGCTCAGTCGGTAGAGCAGGGGATTGAAAATCCCCGTGTCGGCGGTTCGATTCCGTCTCTGGGCACCAATTACAATTCCTCCTTAGTTCAGTCGGTAGAACGGCGGACTGTTAATCCGTATGTCACTGGTTCAAGTCCAGTAGGAGGAGCCAATTCAAAAAGCCCTTGTCGCAAGACAAGGGCTTTTTTCTATTTGGCGCAGCCATTTTTTAACCATAAAAACAACCACACACGCACAGATGAACCGCAGGATAGATATGGAAAATCATGTAGTTATAGAGTCAAAGGGGCGACTTGCCGCCATTCGAAACTGGATGGAACCCGTGCTGGTGCTGCTTATTCTCGGCAGCCTGTTCGGTTACCTTGGCAGCCAGATGGGCCTCTCTGCCATGGTCAACACCCTGTTCAATACCGCCCACCAGCTGCTGCTCAATACCGTGCTCTTTATCATGGGGATCACGGTACTCTCCGGTGCCCTGAGCCAGCTCTTGAGCGAGTTCGGGGTGATCCGCCTGCTGGAGGTGCTGCTGGCCCCTCTGATGAAGCCGGTGTTTCGCCTGCCCGGTCGCACCGCCCTGGCGGCGCTGATGACCTTCTTCTCCGACAACCCGGCGGTGATCAGCCTCGCCAAGGACAGCCGCTTTCGCAAAGGCTTCACTCCGTGGCAACTGGTGTCGCTCACCAACTTCGGCACCGCCTTCGGCATGGGGCTGATCGTGGTCACCTTTATGGCCACCCTGCAACTGCCGAGCGGTGAATCCACCGCCAGCGCGGCGCTGATCGGGCTGCTCGGTGCTCTGGTGGGCTCGGTGGTCTCTACCCGACTGATGCAGCGGATGATCCGCCCCTTGGTGGGGGAAGTGCTGAACGATGACGCTGTATCGTCCGACGGCCGCAAGGTAGGGGTGACCAAAGAGGTGGCTCCCGGTTGGCTGCGGATCCTCAACTCTCTGCTCGATGGCGGTAAATCTGGCGTGGAGCTGGGGATGGCGGTGATCCCCGGGGTGCTGATAATCAGTACCTTCGTGATGCTGCTCACCTTCGGCCCCGGCGACAAGGGCTATACCGGCGAAGCGTTTCAGGGGGTTGCCCTGCTGCCGGTGCTGGCCGCCAAGGTGAGCTGGCTGTTTGACCTGCTGTTCGGTTTCCAGCAGCCGGAGCTGGTCGCTTTCCCGGCCACCTCGCTCGGTGCTGTCGGTGCCGCCATGTCGCTGGTGCCCCCCTTTATCGCCAAGGGGTGGATCACCGGTAACGAGGTCGCGGTGTTTACCGCCATGGGGATGTGCTGGAGCGGCTTTTTGAGCACCCACACCGCCATGCTGGATGCTCTCGGTTATCGCCACCTCACCTCCCGCGCCATCGTCGCCCACACCATCGGCGGCCTGTGCGCCGGTGTGGCGGCGCACCAGCTCTATCTGCTACTGGGCTGAGTCGGGTTCAGACACGGAAACAAAAAGAGGCTCTTCGGAGCCTCTTTGCATTTCTCCCTGCCGGTTCTGTTCATGGGCATACCAATCACCCTTGTGGCGTGATGCCCTGCACCTTCAACCAGAATCGCTCCTGACAGTGGTTGTGAAACAGCTTGCGGGCTGGAGTGATGGGGATGGGACTGGCGATGACCCGATAGCTGATCCAGCACTCGGCACAAAGCTGCTGAGATGGCGCTTCGTCCTGTTCGGTTTGCTGGCGGATGACGACCCCATTGGCAAACCAGCTGGTGGTTATCTGGTGTTGGATCACAGTGCCGCTCTCATCATGCTCGCTATAGTGTTCACTCTCTTGGCGGGTGAGAGTGACGGGGCTCGCCTGTCGATGAATGGCCCTGATATAGCTGATTAGTTGATTCATTGCCGATCTTGCCGTGATGGTTGGCCTGCACTGGATGAGCTGCACAGGATGGAAGAGGGCTAGCGTAACGTGCTGCCGGGGTTGCGGCAATCGCCTCGGCTGCACTGCAAGCAAATCTGAAAAGGGGAGAGCAATGGGGATCCCGCAAAAAAAGGCCGAGCTGCTACTCGCGATCGATACCAATTTCAGCAAGTTGTTCAAGGCGTTGCAGGCCGTCCCCGAGAGCCGGGTGCGGGAGCCGACCCTGACAGGGCACAGCAAGGGAACCACCATGAGCGTCGCTAATCTGCTGGCCTACCTTATCGGCTGGAACGAACTGCTGATCAAGTGGATCGAGCGGGATGCGGCAGGTCTGCCAGTGGATTTTCCCGAAACCGGTTTTAAGTGGAACGAGTTGGGCAGGCTGGCCCAAAAGTTCTATCGGGATTACGAGGGGCTCAGCTATCCGGCGTTGTTGCAGCGGTTGGCTGCCGCCAGAGGGCACATCATCGAACTGGTGGAGGCGCGCAGCGACCAGCAGCTGTATGGCAGCCTCTGGTATGAGAAGTGGACGCTCGGGCGGATGATCCAGTTCAATAGCGCCTCCCCCTATCTCAACGCCAACGGGCGGCTGCGCAAGTGGCTCAAAGAGTTGGCGAGCAGGGTGTGAAAGGAAGGGATCGCGGCTCGGGTGGGCGGCAAAACGCTTTGCCACCATATTGCCACTACCGCCCGCGGCGGCAGCTACTGGCCGCCTGACTCCCCTTTGCGCTCGGCTATCTCCTGCGTGCTGGTTGAATAAATAGATCAGCCATTCAAGGGATTAACCGGTGTAGTGCGTTTTATCGCCGTGCTGGCCCCGCTTATGCACATCTCTTGGCAACACCATCATGGGTCGTTGTCGCGGAGAGATATCATGATCAGCAACCTGCTTCCCCTTGCCTCTATCGCCCTCAAGCTGGGCAGTCAGCTGCTCGGCAGCAGTGCCAAACCTGAGCCTGTGCAGCAAACAGTGCAGGAAGATCGCCTTGCCCCGACCGTCCAGAGCTTGTTCCAGCGGCTGGGGGTCAAGGATGCCGATAGCGAACAGAACCGCTCGGCCATCAACCACTTTATGGGGGAGCTGATGCAGACTCTGGGGCAGGAAAATAGCGGTCAGTCACTCCCAGCCGCCATCGATAGCGCCCGCAACCAGCTGGCGAGCGGCACCCAGAGTACCCGCCTCGATGCGCTGCAAAGTGAACTCGATACCCTTAAGGGCACCCTTGGTGCCAGCGATCTCAATCTCGATCAGCTGCTTGGTGCCTTTAAACAGACCCTGCCCAATGGCAAGGGGGAGGGAGTGGGCAAACTGCTCAATGCCAGCGCCTGAACAGCGGTAAGCAATAAAAAACGGCAACCGAGGTTGCCGTTTTGCTTTCTAGTTCGAATGACAATCAGGTTGGTTTAACCCGTCCGTTTTGCCAGCCAGGTTTCGGCTGCAGTCAGGGCCGCTTCTACCTGCTCGCGGGCGACGCCGCCTTTGGCGACCCGCTTGGCCAGGGTCGCTTCCAGCTCCAGATTGGGGTAAACGTCGAACTCGATCACCGGGCTGAAACGCTGGAACTCGCCGATGGAGAGCTCCTCCAGCGGGCGGCCCACGCTGATGGCAAAGACCACGGTTTCGCCGACGATATGGTGCGCTTCACGGAACGGAATCCCCTTGGCCACCAGATAGTCCGCCAGCTCGGTGGCGTTGGCGTAGCCGCCTTGCGCCGCCGCCATGGTGCGCTCGCCATTCACTTTCAGATCGATCAGCACCAGCGCGGCCATATCGAGGCAGTCGTGCCAGGTGTCGAGGGCATCGAACAGTCCCTCTTTGTCTTCCTGCATGTCCTTGTTGTAGGCCAGCGGCAGCGCCTTGAGGCTCATCAGCATGCCCATCTGGGCGCCCACCACCCGGCCGGTCTTGCCACGGATCAGCTCCAGCGCATCCGGGTTCTTCTTCTGCGGCATCAGGGAGGAGCCGGAAGTGACCGCATCGGAGAGCTCGACAAAGCCCGCCTCGCCGGTGTTGTAGAAGATAAGGTCTTCGGCAAAGCGCGACAGGTGGGTCATGGAGAGGGACGCCACATGCATCAGCTCTACCACATGATCCCGATCTGAGACCGAATCCAGACTGTTGCGGGTGGCGCCGGCAAAGCCCATATCGAGCGCCAAGGCTTCGCGGTCGATGGCATAGGCGGTACCCGCCAGCGCACCACAGCCGAGCGGACTGGTGTCGAGGCGCTTGAGGGCATCCTGCAGGCGGGAGTAATCTCGCTCCAGCATCTCCACATAGGCCAGCGCCCAGTGGGCGTAGGTGACCGGCTGGGCCCGCTGCAGGTGGGTGTAACCGGGCAGCACGGCGGCCTGATTGGCGCGAGCGGAGGCGACCAGCCCCTGTTGCAGGGCGGTGATGGAGCCGAGCAGCAGCTCGCCCTGTGCCTTGCACCAGAGTTTCAGGTCGGTGGCGACCTGATCGTTGCGCGAGCGGCCGGTGTGCAGCTTCTTGCCAAGATCGCCGACGGCGGCAATCAGCTGGCTCTCGACCCAGGAGTGGATATCTTCGGCATCCGAATTGAGGATCTGCTGGGGATCCTGCTGCACCGAGGCGAGCAGCACCTCCATCGCCTGTTGCAACTGAGCCTGCTCATCGGCGGTCAATACGCCGACCTTGACCAGCGCTTTGGCCCAGGCCATGGAGCCTTGAATATCCTGCTCCGCCAGCCGGTAATCGAACCGCAGAGAATCGTTGAACTGCTTGAACCGGCTATCGGCTCCCTGACTGAAGCGTCCACCCCAAAGTGCCATACTGCTCTCCTTGAATGTGTTGTCGGTAGGCGTTTACGCCTGCCGTACTCGCGCGGCCTCTTGGCCTGCGCGCAGAAATCTTGCCCTGTATTTTCCTGAATAACAGTGCGGTGGTGATGAGTGCTGTTGCCGTTGAACACGTCAAATCCAGCAACTGCGAATCGGTTCCCTCTCCCTCTGGGAGAGGGCTAGGGTGAGGGTAATTCCCCCCTCATCCCCGCCCCTTCTCCCGCAAGGGGAGAAGGGAGAAAATACGTCAGCATCATATTCACACAGCCCCTGTTATCTCACAGAAGCGGCCGGGACGCTGCCGCTCTTGTCACACCCGCTGATGATGGGTCAGGGGCTATGTCCTCTGCCTGTAGAAGAGGGGGCCATGCCCCCTCAACGGAATCAACGGGTTATCGCGCTTGCTTAACCGTGGGTGTGATCACCACCGATGGCTTGATGCTGCTCCTTCATGGCGCGGATCCGGCTGGCCAGGGTGTAGAGACGGATAAAGCCTTCGGCATGGCTCTGGTCATACACTTCGTCGGCGCCGAAGGTGGCGAAGTCTTCGGAGTAGAGGCTGTTCGGCGACTTCTTCTGCACCGCGGTGACCTGACCCTTGTACATCTTCAGCACCACTTCACCGTCCAGATCTTCGGCGATGGCGTTGGCAGAGGCGAGGATCGCCTTGCACAGCGGGGTGAACCAGCGACCGTCATAGACCAGATGGGAGAACTCGGCACCCAGCTTCTCCCGCCAGGCGCGGGTCGGGCGATCCAGTACCAGCTCTTCCACCGCGCGCAGCGCGGCGACCATCACGGTACCGCCCGGGGTTTCGTAGCAGCCGCGGGACTTCATCCCCACCATCCGGTTTTCGGTGATGTCGATGCGGCCCACGCCGTGCTTGCCGGCACGCTCGTTCAGGGTCATCAGGATCTGGTGCGGGCTGAGCGGCTGGTCGTCAACGGCCACCACTTCACCCTGCGCCACGGTCAGCTTGACGTACTCCGGCTGGTCCGGTGCCTGCTCGGCCGGTACGGTCCACTGCCAGACCGCTTCGGAGGGCTCGTTCCAGGTGCTCTCCAGCTCGCCACCCTCGGTGGAGATGTGCCAGGCGTTGGCATCGCGGCTGTAGATCTTCTTCAGGGTCGCCTTGCAGGGGATGTTGCGGGTCTCCAGATAGGAGAGCAGATCTTCCCGGGAGCGCATGTCCCAGATCCGCCACGGGGCGATCACTTTCAGCTGGGGCGCCAGCGCGGCAACCGCACCTTCGAAACGCACCTGATCGTTACCCTTGCCGGTGCAGCCGTGGGAGATGGCATCGGCCCCTTCCGCCAGCGCCGCCTCGACCATCGCCTTGGCGATCACCGGACGGGCCATGGAGGTGCCCAGCAGATAGGTGCCCTCATAGACGGCGCCGGTCTTCAGGGTCGGATAGACGTACTCTTTGACGAACTCTTCCCGCAGATCCTTGATGATGCACTTGGTGGCACCGGAGGTGATGGCCTTCTGCTCGATCCCTTCCAGATCGTCGCGCTCCTGGCCCACGTCGGCCACGAAGGCGATGATTTCGGCGTCATAGTGCTCTTTGAGCCAGGGGATGATGGCCGAGGTATCCAGTCCACCCGAGTAAGCCAGTACGATCTTGTTGATTCCGCTCATGTTACTTCTCTCCGTGATGATTCGATGATGATTCAATAAAAGGGTCGTGATTCAGGTTGAGTGCCGCGTTACTTGCCACCCAGAAGGGTCAGCAACACGGCGTTCTGGATATGCATCCGGTTTTCGGCCTCGTCCATGATGAGGGAGGCGGGGCCATCCATCACCTGCGAGGTGATCTCCAGCTCCCGGTGCGCCGGTTGGCAGTGCAGCACATGCTGGATGCCGGTGCGGTCGAGCAGGGCCTGATTGATCTGGTAAGGCATAAAGAGGTCTTTGACCTGCTCCATCGGGGTGTTGTCGCCCATGGAGACCCAGGTATCTGTGTAGGCCACGTCGAACCCTTCAATATCTGCCACGTCATCGCTGATGTGGATGGTCGCCCCCGACTTGGCCGCCAGTGCCTGCGCCTGCAGGAAGATCTGGGTATCCGGGCCGTGACCTTTCGGGCAGATGAGGGTGACGTCGGTGCCCAGGGTCGCCCCCAGCAGCAGCAGAGAGTGGCTGACGTTGTTGCCATCACCGAGGTAGGCAAGCTTCACCTTCGACAGGTCGTCGTAGTGCTCGGCAATGGTCATAAAGTCGGCCAGCCCCTGACAGGGGTGGTAGAGGTTGCACAGGCTGTTCACCACCGGCACTGTGCCGTGCTCCGCCAGCTCGACCAGGGTCTGGTGATCGAACACCCGGGCGACGATGGCATCACACCAGCGGGACAGGTTGGCGGCGAAATCCTTCACCGACTCCCGCTTGCCCAGCGCGCCGTTCTGCTGATCCAGATAGACGCTGTGGCCGCCCAGTTTGGCGATGCCGATGTCGAAGGTGACCCGGGTGCGCAGGGAGGGTTTCTCGAACAGGGTGACCACGCTCTTGCCGGCCAGCGCCTGGCTGTACTTCTTTGGGTCGGCCTTGACCGCTTGGCCCAGCGCAATCAGCGCTTCAATCTGGGCTTTGTTCAGATCACTGTCTTTCAGAAGATGTTGCATCGGATGTTCCTTGTTCCGGTGGAGATCAAATGGCCACTTGGGTGCCGACCGCGCCGCCAGCCAGCAGCTTGAGCAGCTGATCCGGGTAGCGCCAGCTGGCGACACAGACCGGCTTGCCGAGGGTCTCGGCGGCGTGCAGGGCCGCTTCTACCTTGACCGTCATACCATCGCGGATCACCCCTTTCTCCATCAGATCCAGCGCGGTCAGCTTGTCGAGCTGGGGCACCAGCTTGCCCTTGCCATCGAGGATGCCGCTCACATCGGAGAGCATCACCAGATCGGCACTGAGCGCCTCGGCAATGGCGGTGGCCGCCTGATCCGCGTTGACGTTCATCAGCTGCCCCTCGGCAGTGATACCGATGGAGCTCACTACCGGCAAGAAGCCCTGACCGAGGATGCCTGCTACCAGCGCCGGGTTGCCCGGCTTGCACTCGCCGACCGCGCCGAGATCCGGGTCAAGCTGGGTCACCTGACACAGGCCGCCATCTGCTAGACAGAGCCCCACCGCCGGAATGCCGGTGGCGATCGCCTTGGCCATCATCTGCTTGTTGGCAGTGCCCGCCAGTGCCCCGGCAATAAAGGGGATCTGCTCGAACGGGGTTACCCGCAGGCCGTTCTTCTTGGTAGAGGTGAGACCCAGCCCCTTGAGCAGGTCATCCACCAGACAGCCACCGCCGTGCACCAACACCAGCGGACGGTGCTGATCGTCGAGAAAAGTTTTGAGGGTGGCGAACAGGGCGGTCAGCGCCTCGTCGTTCTCGATAAGGGCACCGCCCAGCTTGATTACCAACGTCTGTTTGTCCATGTTCGAGATCCTTCCTAAGTCCTTAAATCAGGCCGGTGGCCGGTTCAAAACCAAATTTGATATTTATGCACTGCATGGCTTGCGAGGCGGCGCCCTTGAGCAGGTTGTCGATGGCCGAGACCACCACCAGCATGTTGCCCTGCTGTTGCCAGGCGATGTCGCAGTAAGGGGTGCCCGCTACGCCACGGATGGAGGGCATCTGGCCGGTGAGGCGCACCAGCGGCTTGCTTTCGTAAGCCTTGAGGAAGGCCTGATCCACCTGGGTCGGCGTCACGCCGTCCGCCAGCTGCACATAGATGGTGGCCAGGATGCCGCGCACATAGTTGCCGAGGTGGGGCTGGAACAGCACCTCCTTGCCGAGGTGGTGGCTGATCTCCGGCTGGTGTCTGTGGTTGAAGGTGCCGTAAGGGTTGAGGCTCACTTCGCAGAAGCTGGTGTTGATGGCCGCCTTGCGACCGGCGCCGGAGACCCCGGAGACGGCGTTGATGATCGGCTGCCACCCCTTGGCAATCAGCCCATCCTGCTGCAGTGGCTTGAGGGCGCAGAGGGAGGCTGTCGGGTAGCAGCCGGGCACGGCAATCAGCTGGGCGGTGGTGATGGCATCAGCGTTCCACTCGGCCAGGCCATAGACGGCCTGATCCAGCCACTGTTTGCTGTCGTGGGTGAAGCCGTAGAAGCTGTCGTAAAAGCCCTGATCCTTGACCCGGAAGGCGCCGGAGAGATCGAACACCGGCAACCCCTTGGCGAGAAACTTGGGTGCGAGCTCGGCGCTCACCTCGTGGGCGGTGGCTAGCAGCACCAGATCGGCCTGGGTCAGGATCCGGGTCATGCCGTCGTCGTCCAGCGGCAGCAGCGGCTGATCGAGGGCTCCGACCCACTGGGGATGCAGGGAAGAGAAGCGCTTGTGGGCATCCTGACTGCCGGCGGAGACATAGAGGCCGAACAGTTTGAGTTGTGGGTGGTTCTGTACCAGTGCGGCCAGTTCGGCTCCCGCGTAGCCACTGGCACCGACGATAACGGTGTTAAGCATGTTGAATATTCCAAGTCAGAGTTCGAGATTCACAGCATGACGCTGCAGTGCACAAGGGGGTTCGATCGCCCCTTTGCACAAGTGCGGAGGGGCAATTCAGGCGGGTGTGTGTCGTCGGTTATAGATCAGGTGACAGAACATTAACTTTCCCTTACAACTAGAAGCCTTTGTTGATGAGCCAGATATTCAGGTAAAATTACAGAATATTCATGCACTCACTTTGCATTTGTATTTTCTAACAGAAACATTCCGGGGACGCAAGGAGGAGCTGATGGCCAATCTGGATTTTTTTTCACTTTATAAGAATATTATTGCGATTCCCTCTATCAGCAGCACGGATCCCAAGTGGGATCAGAGCAACGAGGCGGTGATCCGGCTGCTGGCCGACTGGTTCGGTCAGCTCGGTTTTCAGTGCGAGGTAACGGCACTCCCCGATCTGCCGGGCAAGTTCAATCTGGTGGCGACGATCGGTCAGGGGGAGGGCGGCTTGTTGCTGGCAGGTCACACAGATACTGTGCCGTTCGATGAGGGGGGCTGGAGCAAGGATCCCTTCAAGGTGACCGAAGAGGGCAACCGCCTCTATGGCCTCGGCACCATCGACATGAAGGGCTTCTTCGCCTTTATCGTCGAGGCGCTCAAAGAGATTGACCTCAAGACGCTCAACAAGCCGCTGCGCATTCTCGCCACTGCCGACGAAGAGACCACCATGGCGGGGGCCCGCGCCATCGCCGCGGCGGCGGAGCTGAAACCCGACTATGCCGTGATTGGCGAGCCGACCGGACTGGTGCCGGTGGTGGCCCACAAGGGGCATATGTCGGAGGCGATCCGCATTACCGGCAAGAGCGGTCACAGCTCGGATCCCGCCAACGGCGTCAACGCCATGGAGATCATGCACAAGGCGATGGGGCAGGTGCTGCGCTTGCAGCAGGATCTGAAAGATCGCTACGCCGACCACCGCTTTGCCGTGCCGCAGCCGACCCTTAACCTGGGTTACATCCAGGGCGGTGACAGCCCGAACCGTATCTGCGGCTGCTGCGAGCTGCATATCGACCTGCGACCCACTCCGCAGGTGGGGCCGGATGAGCTGATGGGGATGCTCAAAGAGGCGCTCTCTCCCATCGAGATCCACCAGCCGGGCTGCCTGCATCTGCAACATCTGCACGAGCCTATTCCCGCCTACGCCTGCGCCGACGACTCTGTGCTGGTGCGCGAAGCTGAGAAGGCGAGCGGCCGCGCCGCCGAGTCGGTCAACTACTGCACCGAGGCGCCGTTTATCCAGCAGCTTGGCTGCGAGACCATAGTGATGGGCCCAGGTCATATCACCCAGGCCCACCAGCCGGATGAGTATCTGGACCTCTCCTTCGTCAAGCCGACCACCGCGGTGTTGCAACACCTGATCAGACGTTTTTGCCTGTAGCGGCGACGGTGAAAGGGGCGTAAAAACTGTAAGTAAGTTACATAACAAGCCGGTTGTGGAGTGGTGATGGAAATACATGTTCTGAATCGGCCTGTTATTTGACCTTGCGCAGACAATCTGGGTAGATTGTCACCCTAAGATGACGGAGCATATGTTGTAATCGCACAACAATAAGTGAGGTCGTCTCGCACCCCGGATGGGTGTCAGGCACCAACAAGATAAGGATGTGGAATGAACGAAAAGTACGCCGCACTACGCGCCAACGTAGGCATGCTGGGTCAGCTGCTGGGTAAATCCATCAAGGATCATCAGGGTCAGGCCTTTCTCGACAAGATCGAAACCATTCGCCAATTGGCCAAGTCCTCCCGCAAGGGCAATGAATCAGACCGGGAACGTCTGCTCGATACCCTGCGCACCCTGAGCGACGACGAGCTGCTGCCGGTGGCTCGCGCCTTCAGCCAGTTCCTCAATCTGGCCAACGTGGCGGAACAGTTCCACACCATCTCCCGTCGCTGTGAAGAGCAGGTCTGCACCCCGGATCCGCTGGAGCAGATGTTCGACAAACTCAAGGCATCCAACCTGTCACAAGAGGCCATCATTCAGGCCGTGCGCGAGCTGGATATCGATCTGGTGCTGACCGCTCACCCCACCGAGGTGACCCGTCGTACCCTGATCCACAAGCACGTACAGCTCAACGACTGCCTCGAGGCGCTGGAGCTCTCCGACCTGCTGCCTCGCGAGCGGGACAAGATCCTCAACCGCATCGAACAGCTGATCAATCAGGCATGGCACACCAACGAGATCCGCGAACAGCGCCCGACTCCGGTCGACGAGGCCAAGTGGGGCTTCGCCGTGGTGGAGAACAGCCTGTGGCCCGCCATTCCCGAATTCATGCGCAATCTGGACGAGCGTCTGCAACACCATCTGGGTGTGCGGCTGCCGCTGGATGCCGCGCCGGTCAAGTTCACCTCCTGGATGGGCGGTGACCGCGACGGCAACCCCTTCGTCACCGCCAAGGTGACTGCCGAAGTGCTGGAGCTGGGCCGCTGGATGGCGGTGAGCCTGTTCTACAAAGACATCAAGGAGCTCACCTCCGAGCTCTCCATGTCCGACTGTACCGACGCCGTGCGCGCTCGCGTTGGCGATCACCCCGAGCCCTACCGTGCGCTGGTGCGCGAGCTGCGTGAAGCGCTGCGCGAAACCAAGGAGCACCTGACTGCCAAGGTGCAGGGTCAGGTGAGCGAGAGCCAGGATCTGGTCAAAACCACCGCCCAGCTGCGCGAGCCGCTGGAGCTCTGCTACCACTCATTGCACGCTTGCGGCATGGGCAACATCGCCGATGGCATGCTGCTGGACGTGCTGCGCAAGGTCGCCTGTTTCGGCATCCATCTGGTCAAGCTGGATATCCGTCAGGATGGCGAGCGTCACGGTCTGGTCTTCTCCGAGCTGACCCGCTATCTGGGTCTGGGTGACTACGCCGAGTGGAGCGAAGATGACAAGCAGGCTTTCCTGCTCAACGAACTGAATTCCCGCCGCCCGCTCATTCCTCACGACTGGGAGCCGAGCGCCGAGGTGCGCGAGACGCTGGATACCTGTCAGGTCATCGCCCAGCACGACCCCGATGCGTTCGGTATCTACATCATCTCCATGGCCGGAGCGCCGTCCGACGTGCTGTCGGTGCAACTGCTGCTCAAAGAGGCGGGCTGCAAGTTCCGTATGCCGGTTGCCCCGCTGTTTGAAACCCAGGATGACCTGATGGCAGGCACCGCCGTGATGGAGCGTCTGCTCTCGGTGGACTGGTATCGCGGCTACATTCAGGGCCGTCAGTACGTGATGATCGGTTACTCCGACTCTGCCAAGGATGCGGGCATGATGGCCGCTGGCTGGGCCCAGTACGCCGCCATGGAATCCCTGGTGGGACTTGCCGAAGCCAACAACATCCGCCTCACCCTGTTCCATGGCCGTGGCGGTACCGTCGGTCGTGGTGGTGCGCCAGCCCATCAGGCCATCCTCTCCCAGCCGCCGGGATCCCTGCGCGGCGGTCTGCGTACCACCGAACAGGGGGAGATGATTCGCTTCAAGTTCGGCCTGCCGAAAGTGGCGATCAAGAGTCTGGAGCTCTACACCAGCGCCGTGCTGGAAGGGAACCTGCTGCCGCCGCCCAAGCCGAAAGAGTGCTGGCGCGAGGTGATGGAACAGCTGGCCGCCGACTCCTGCGAGCACTACCGCAGTATCGTGCGCGGTCATCCGGACTTCGTCCCTTACTTCCGTGCCGCCACCCCGGAGATGGAGCTCGGCAAGCTGCCGCTCGGCTCCCGTCCCTCCAAGCGCAAGCCCAACGGCGGTGTCGAGAGCCTGCGCGCCATTCCGTGGATCTTCGCCTGGACCCAGAACCGCCTGATGCTGCCGGCCTGGCTCGGTGCCCACAAGGCGCTGCAACAGGCCATCGACGGCGGCAAGCTGGCGGTGCTGGAAGAGATGAGCGCCCAGTGGCCCTTCTTCCGCACTCGCCTCGAGATGCTGGAGATGGTGTTCCTCAAGGCGGACGTCTGGCTCGCCGAGTACTACGACACCCGTCTGGTGCCGCAGGAGCTGTGGGGCCTTGGCAAACAGCTGCGTCAGGAGCTCGCCGAATCCATCGAGGTGGTGCTGAAACTGAGCCCGCGCGGGGATCTGCTGGAGGATCAGCCCTGGATCAAGGAGTCCATCAAGCTGCGCAATCCCTACACAGACCCGCTCAACGTGCTGCAGGCCGAGCTGCTCAACCGCTCCCGCAACCACCCGGAGACCCTGCACCCCGAGCTGGACAAGGCGCTGATGGTCACCATCGCCGGTATTGCCGCAGGTATGCGCAACACCGGTTGATAGCCAGCTCAATCCAGCAGGCTTCAGCGATATCCATCAAGCCAAAGGGCGCCGACAAGGCGCCCTTTGTTTTTTGTTGCCCAGCAGAATTCGGCTCGATGGGAACCCCACCCATGTTTTGGACTGTATTTTATAGGGTGCAGCAAGCGCAGCGCATTGCACGGCTCGGAAATGATTTTAGCCCTGACTCGTCCTGTGTTTAATTCGGCAAGCAGCACAATTCACCTTGTTCATTGCTCTCTACTCATTACCGGTGATGGGTACAGATTTCCCCTCCGGCTTGCATCCCTCGCCATGCAGGCGCAGACTGTTTGGCCTTGTTTTTATGCGATTCGATTCAAGGCAACCATCATGACTCCTGCCATCAACCTGCTGAAGAAGCTCAAGATTCCCCACAAGCTCTACCCCTACGAGTGCGAAGCCCACGACGATTTCGGCAAGCATGCCGCGACCCAGCTCGGGCTGCCGGAGGCGCAGGTGTTCAAGACCCTGGTCGCCCATCACGACAAGCAGGCGGTGGTGGCCATCGTTCCCTCATCCGGCATGTGCAGTTTGAAGCAGCTGGCCAAGGCGACCGGCCTCAAGAAGGTGGAGATGATGAAGCCGGCTGAGGCGGAGAAGCTGACCGGTTACAAGGTGGGCGGCATCAGCCCGCTGGCCCAGAAGAAACTGCTGCCCACTGTGCTCGACGAGTCGGCGCTGCAGTTTGACGAGATCCTGGTGAGCGGCGGCAAGCGCGGCCTCTCGGTCGGCGTGGCGCCGCAGGATATGCTGACGCTGATGAAGTGGATCGCCGCTCCCATCGGCGAAGAGTAGTGCCGGGCACGTTGTGAACCTGCCCTCCGGGCCTGTGGTGGCCCGGATTGTCCTACCTGTGATCGGACGCGCAAGCCGTGATTGCCCCGTGCTCAACGGGGAGTGTGCCAGTCTATACTGGGTGAACCCCGTTGTATGAGTTCAGCCATGATGTACCAACTTCTGTTGCTTTGCCTCTGTTTATCCTTCCCCTCAGCCTTGCTGGCTGCCACCCGTTTTACCCTGCTCAGTCCTGAAAACAGTCAGGATATGCGGATGCGTTATTACCGTGAGGTGATGCAGCTGGCGTTGGAGAAAACTCGCCCCGAATATGGCGACTACGAGTTGCTGGACTCCCTGCCGATGAACAAGGCGCGGATGCGGATCGAGGTGCAGGAGCAGGGCAAAAACGCCCTCTTTATTGTCGACAGCTGGCCTTATCAGGGGGAGGCGGTGGCGGATCTGGTGGCATCGATCCCGTTCCCGATCGATATGGGGATCCTCGGCTATCGGGTCTGTTTCGTCGGCTCGGATCGTGCTGCCGAGCTGGCGCGGGTGAACACCCTGGATCAGTTGCGCCACTTCACTCAAGGGGTGGGCACCGGCTGGCAGGATGCGGTGATCCTGCGCAACGGCGGGCTGACGGTACATGAGGTGGATAATTACGAGTCGCTGTTTCGTATGGTGGCACGAGGGCGCGTCGATCTCTTCTGTCGTGGGGCCAACGAGATCCTGCCGGAGTGGCAATCTCATCAGGGCAAGGTGGCCGGTTTGACGGTCGATCGCCATCTGGCCCTTTTCTATCCGCTGATCCACGTGTTCTACAGCAATGCCCGCTACGTTCAGGAGCGCGAGCGCCTTGCGCGCGGTCTGCAACTGGCCTGGCAGGATGGTTCGCTCAAGCTGCTCTGGCGCCATCACTTCCAACCTTCGCTGGTGTTTGCCAATCTGGGGGCTCGCCAGATTTTCCGGCTCGGCAATCCGCAGTTACCCAAGGGCGGTTTTGACTATCGTCCCTACCTTTACAACCCGCTGGCGGATGATTTCGGTTCACTGCCCTGAGGCGAGTTATCAGGTGCGCAGGCTCTGATAGAGTAAGGGAGAGATCATTGCCGCCAAGGATATGGCCCATGCGCGCATCTGCCCGCTATCTGCTCTTTATTGCGTTGCTGCTGCCCGCCACCGGCAGTGCGACCCCAGCCTTTACGCTGCGTACCTGCTTTGAAAACAGTGATTCCTACCCTTGGCTGCTGCAATCGGGGGAGGGGGTTGTGCAATATCACCTCAAGGCGGTTGCTACCGCTCTTGATGCCGAGATCGTGCTGACGCCGCTACCGTGGAAGCGCTGCCTCTCTCAGGTGAGCAGTGGCCAGATGGATGCGGCCATCAAGATGAGCTATAGCGTCGAGCGGGCGACCACAGTGGGGGTCTATCCAATGCGTGAGGGCAAACCCGACCCTGCCAAGCGGCTGCTGACAGAGAGTTACAGTCTCTACCAGCTCAAGGGGGGTAAGAGCCAGTGGGATGGCACCACCCTCAGGGTCAATGGCGTGGTTGCGGCCCAGTCAGGATTTTCCATCGTCGACTTGTTGCAGGCTGCGGGAGCCGAGGTGGATGACTCCAGCCGTGACCCGCGGATCATTTTGAAAAAGCTGGTGATGGATCGGGCGCAGGCGACCGCCATCCAGACCGAGGTGGCTGACAGTATTCTGGCGGCCCATCCCGCGTTGCAGACTCGCATCGAGCGGCTGTCGCCAGTGCTGGTGGAGAAGCCCTACTATTTGGTCTTCTCTCACCGCTTCTATCAGACCCATCCCCGACAAAGCCAGCAGGTGTGGGATGCCATCGAGCAGGTGCGCGACTCTGCTGCCTATCAGCGTTATGCCACAGCGCTCAGAAGCACACCTCCGGTGGGGGAGTAGGCTGATGGATGCGACTGGCCGAAAAAAGGAGGAAAGCGTTGGGGGTGGGGGGGCAGGGCCGAGCACCCACGCTCAGGGGCTACACTGAAAGTACCCCCTTCAGCCAAGGCGCGGTTTATGTCACCCCTGCATCTGCTTGCTGCCGCTCTGCTCTGCATGTTGTCGCTGACCGGACAGGCGGCCACCCGGTTTACCTATATCAGCCCGGAGAGCGAGCGGGATCCGCGCACCACTTATGATCGGGAGCTGCTGCGGCTCGCCCTCGACAAGACCCGCGACCAGTTTGGCGACTATCTGCTGGAGCCTGCGCCGCCCATGACCAAGGCGCGCGAGCGGGTCAGCATGCAGCTCGACAGCTATCCCAACCTCTTTGTGATGGACAGCTACAGCAGCACCCGCGAGGATCTGGGGCTCGCCTATGTCCGTTTTCCCATCCATCTGGGCATCGTCAGCTACCGCATCTGTTTTGTCAGCCCGCAGCAAAAGGCGGCGGTGAGCAAAGTGACCGACCTCAAGGGGCTGCGGCAGTTCACCTTCGGTCAGGGCAAGGGGTGGCTAGATGTGGATATCCTGCGCTACGCCGGGATGGAGGTGGTGGAAGTGGAGGGGTACGAGAAACTGTTCAAAATGGTGGCGCGGGGCCGCTTCGATCTCTTCTGCCGCGGGGTGAGCGAGCTGCGCAGCGAGCAGCTGACCCACAAGGAGATGACGGATCTGCTGGTGGATGACGCGCTGTTGATCTACTACCCGCTGCCCCGGGTTTTCTACACCAATCCCAACAATCGCGAGGCGCTGCAGCGGGTCGAGCGGGGGTTGCAGCTGGCGTGGCAGGATGGCTCGCTACAGGCGCTGTGGCGCAAGAGCTTTGGCCCGGCCATCGCCTTTGCCAAGCTCTCCCAGCGCCGAATGTTGCGTCTGGATAACCCCTTCCTCGACGGGATCAGCTTCGATTACCGCCCCTACTTCTACAATCCGCAAACCGATCGCTTCGGCGATTACTGAGGCGCCTGCCGCTGGCGGCAGAGGGCCAGCCAGGCCTCGGCGGTGCGCGACAGATAGCGCTCGCTCGGCCAGATCACCCCGAGTCGCCAGCTCAATTCGGGCTCCAGCGGCCGCAGCACCAGACCATCCGGGGTCAGCCGGTGGCAGACCGGCTCCGGCAAGAAGGCGACCCCCATGCCGCTGCGTACCATGGCGGTGAGAAAATCCCACTGGCTGCTGCGCGCCGCCACCTGCGGCACAAAGCCCGCCTCCTGACACGCCTGCTCCAGCCGCTCGCTCAGGGTAAACGCCTGGGTATAGAGCAGGAAGGGCTCTTCCTGCAGAGACTCCAGCCGGAGCGGTGCATCGCCATGCCAGCGGGGTTGATCAGGCAGCACCACCCGGATCGGGTATTGATCCAGCTCCAGCGCGCTGAGGGCGCCCCCCTCTTTGGTCGGCAGCATGGTGATGGCGAGATCCAGCTCCCCCTCCAGCACTGCCTGTTCGATACGGCGGCCGCCGTACTCCACCAGGGTCAGCTCCACCTTGGGATAGCGGGTGCGGTAGGCGCGGATCAGATCCGCATAGACGTGACCCACCATGGGGGGAATGCCGAGGGTGAGGCGACCATGTTGCAGGCTCTGCAGATCCGCCAGTTCGGCCTCCAGCTGTTGCATCTCCGCCAAGATGGTCTGGGCCCGGTTGAACAGCACCTGGCCGCTGTCGGTCAGGGTGAAGCGGCGCCCTTCCCGGTTGAGCAGGGGTTGGCCCAGCTCCTCTTCGATATTGCGGATCATCTTGCTGATGGTGGGCTGGGTGACGAACAGCTTTTCAGAGGCGCGGGTGAAGCTTTTTTCCCGCACCAGTTCGACAAAATAGCGCAGGGCGCGAATATCCATGGACTCTCTCGACTCGTGTTGGCGGGTACGGGATGAAGTATGCCTATGCGGCATGAATTTGATAATTTTAATTCATTTCTGGCAGGTTTTGCTCAACTCTATACTGTGAGCCGGTTCACAGAAAGACGATGATCATGAAAGCCCTCTGCTTGCGCTGGTTACAGACTCCCTTCCAGATTGTGTTGCTGGCAGCCATTTGGCTGCTGGCCGATACCGCGGTGCGTACCCTCCATCTGCCGCTGCCCGCCAACCTTACCGGCATGCTGTTGCTGCTGGCCTGCATCCTGCTCGGGGTGGTCAAAGCAGAGTGGTTCAGTGCCGGTGCGCGCTGGTTGCTGGCCGAGATGCTGCTCTTCTTCGTCCCCGCCGTGGTGGCGGTGGTCAACTATCAGGATCTGCTGCTGCAAGAGGGGTGGCGCATCATGGTGGTGCTGTTGGTGAGCACCACTCTGGTGCTCGGCACCACGGCGCTGGTGGTGGACAGGGTCTACCGCCTCGAACTGAAACTGGCCCGCCGGAGTCGTCGTCATGTCTGATACCCTGCTCGGGCTGATCTGTTTCGCTCTCACCCTGCTCTTCTACTACGCCAGCAAATGGCTCTACGGCAAAAAGCGCATTCTGCCGCTGATGCCGCTGCTGCTGGCGCCGACCCTGCTGGTGGCGGTAGTGCTGCTGTTCCACATCCCCTATCAGGATTACATGGCGGAATCCCACTGGCTGCTCTGGCTGCTGGGCCCAGCCACCGTCGCCTTCGCGGTGCCGGTCTACGAGAACCGCCAGCTCATTCGTCGCCACTGGTTGTCGCTGTCGGTGGGGGTGGTCGCCTCGGTCATCATGGCGGTGGGGAGTACCGTGCTGCTGGCCCGCTGGCTGGATCTCTCCGACATGTTGCAGCGCAGTCTGGCGATGCGTTCCATCACCACACCGTTTGCGGTGGAGGCGACCCGCGCCATCGGTGGTCAGAGCGATCTCACTGCGCTGTTTGTGGTGCTGACCGGGGTGATTGGTATGGCGGTGGGGGAGAGCGTGCTCACCGTGCTGGCCATTCGCAGCCGTCTCGGCAAGGGGGCGGGGTTTGGCGCCTCGGCACACGGCGCCGGCACCGCCAGGGCCTATCAGATGGGCAACGAAGAAGGGGTGGTCTCCAGCATGGTGATGATGATCGCCGGTATGGTGACCGTGCTGCTGGCGCCCCTGCTGGGCCGGATGTTCTGGTAGGCCAGGCTTCCCTTTAGAAGGCGGCTCGCCCCGGCGCTACACTCTAGTGAGCGTGTATTTCCGGGATGAGCAGTATGACCTTTCATCGCCTCGCTTCCTGCTTGCTGCTGTGCAGTCTTTCCCTCCTTGCCACTCCCCTTCGGGCGAGCGATGTCATCACTCATATCAGCCCCGAGAGCGATCGGGACTTGCGTACCCTCTATTTTCGCGATCTGTTGCAGCTGGCGCTGGAGAAGACCCGCGACAGCTTCGGTGACTACGAGCTGCGAACCGCGCCGCCGATGAACCGTATCCGGATGCGACAGATTGTGCAGACTCAGCAATACCCCAATCTGTTTGTGGCCGACAGTCTGCGCCCGGCCGCAGAGAGCGGAGCGCTGGATTACGTCCGTTTTCCGGTGGAGCTGGGCATCCTCGGTTATCGCATCTGCTTTGTCAGCCCGCAGCAGGCCGATGCGGTGGCAAGGGTCAATACCCTGACCGAGCTGCAGCAATTTCTGCACGGGCAGGGGCGTGGCTGGCAGGATGCGGAGATCCTGCGTCATGGGGGTTTCAAGGTGCAGGAGATCGACGGTTACGAGCGGCTGTTCAAGCTGGTGGCTCGCGGTCGCATCGACCTCTTCTGCCGCGGTGCCAACGAGCTCTTTATCGAGCAGGAGCAGCACAGTGATCTGCCCGGCCTCACCGTGGATCGGCGAGTGGCACTGCACTATCCCTTCCTCCACCTCTTCTACACCCACAAGGATAATCAGGCCGCCATCCGCCGCCTCTCGGTCGGCCTCAAGCTGGCGTGGCGGGATGGTTCGCTGCAACAGCTCTGGCTGCGCCACTTCAAACCTTCCCTCGAGCAGGCGCAGCTCCCCAGACGCCTGTTGTTCGAGTTGGCCAATCCACGCCTTGATAAGGTGGACTTTGATTATCGGGCCTACCACTACAACCCCGTCGACGGGACGTTCGGGCCCGGGCTGCCTTGATCCTGATGGGGCTGTTACAGGATAAAGGGCCGGATCTGCTGATGTGCTAAATCATGCCAAAAGGGCATGTTTTTTATTATTTAAATTCATTTTTTGAAGGTTGGTGCGCTGCATATACTGGGGGTCGCTTCACGGTTCAGGTTTGCTCCTGTCCGCCTCTGGCTTGCGCGAGTGAGCCTGAATCGTCCTGCTGCGGCGTCTTGATGTTCTGCATGAAGGCGTCCATCACTGGGCCGGGATCGATCTCGGCAGGTATTACAGCTGACGGAGCCTTGTTATGTTTAATCCCCACTCTTGTGCCCTGATTGTCGAAGGGGGCGCGATGCGCGGCATCTTTGCCAGCGGCGTGCTCGATGCCTTCGTGGAAAGCCATCACTATCCGTTCGATTTCGTCATGGGCGTCTCGGCCGGTGCCACCAATCTGGTCTCCTACCTGAGCGAGCAGCCGCGCCGCAGTCACCACATCATCACCGAGCTGGCTTGCAGCTCCCGGTTTCTCGATCCCCTGCGTTTCGTCAAAGGGGGCGATCTGGTGGACATCTGCTGGCTGTGGCAAGCCAGTCGCCATCGCTTCCCGCTCGATCTCGACACTTTCTGCGCCCGCGACATTCCCTTCTACGCGGTGGCGACCGATGTGGCGAGCGGCAAGGCCATCTATCTGCCGGTGCGGCCCGACAACATGGATGAGGTGCTGACCGCCACCTGCGCCCTGCCGGTGGTGCAGCACGATACCCCCTGCGTCGATGGTCGCCCGATGGCCGATGGCGGGATCAGCGACTCCATTCCGGTGATCGAGGCCTATCGGCGCGGGGCGCGGCGGATGACAGTGGTGCTGTCGGAACCCTGGGGATATCGCAAGAAGCCGGCCCGTTTTTGCTGGATGGTCAAAGCCTTGCTGAAAACCCAGCCTGCACTGGCGCAAGCCATGCTGGAGCGGGATCGCGCCTACAACCGGGCACTCGATTTCATTGCCAATCCCCCTGCCGATTGCGAGATCGAGGTGATCGCGCCACCGGCCGATTTCATGGTCTCCCGTTTTACCCAGGACCCGGTCAAGCTGGAGTCCGGCTATCTGCAGGGTTACTGGCAGGGGCGCCAGAGTCTGTTGCGGGCCCGTGGAGAGGTGCGGGCGGTGGCCTGACTGGTTTGCCGGGTGCTGAATATAAAAAGGGGGACCTCGCGGTTCCCCTTTTGCATGCTTGTGTGCCGTCCTGAATATGGTTTACACCTTTCCCCCCCAATAAATGGAGAACCCGATGGGACAAGGTGTGAAACGGACACAGCGCGATT